>JASFKF010000288.1:0-3951 GCA_050118775.1 Syntrophobacterales bacterium | reverse complement strand
TTTTGAGAATGGCAGTAATATTTGGCCCGGTAAAGGGGCGCTGGCCGCAGAGAAGTTCATAGAACATGGCTCCTACCGAAAATAGATCCGAGCGCCCATCAACCTTCTCGAGGTCGACTTGCTCCGGAGACATGTAGCTTGGTGTACCCACGATAGCTGCCGTTTGAGTGGCATCAGAGGTGATCATCTTTGTAATGCCAAAATCCATTATTTTGGGGCGACCGTCTTTGGGCAGCATAATATTACTGGGCTTTATGTCGCGGTGGACGACTCCCTCCTTATGGGCGTAATCGAGGGCATGGCAAATGTGCCCAATTATGGTGGTAACTTGTCTAGGTTTAAGGAGGTTTTCCTTTGTGCAGAAGTGGCTAAGTTCTTGTCCCTCAATGAATTCCATGGCGATATAAAGGTGGCCACCTTTTTCAACCACATCATATATGGTGACAATGCCGGGATGTGAGAGTTGGCCTGCTACCTGGGCCTCTCTCAAGGACCTTTCTTTCAAATCTGCGAGTTGCTTGGCTCCGAGAGTCTGATCCAATCTAATTGTCTTGATGGCTACAGACCTGCCGATCTTGGGATCCACGGCTTTGTAGACCACTCCCATGGCGCCATGACCCAATTCTGATTGAATCTGATATCGACCAACACTTGAGACTTCTCCTTCAGTGGGGACTTCAGAACTTGCTTGAACCATGGTCTCCACAGGCTGAAGACGGGTTTCGTCAACCTTTTCAGGTGCAATCCTAGGCGAGGGCAATCTCACCATCTGTAGCAATAGGGTGAGGGAAAGGATAAGGAGGGCCGGGAAAAGGGGCCTGAACCAGAGATTATGAGCAGTAAAAATCCAATAGGATCCCGATAGTGCCAACCCCAGGAGAAGAAAGCAGCAAAGCCAGAGCAACCAGGAGCGGCGGCTACCTGCAACTGCGATAAAGGCCAGAGCACTGAGAAACATGAATGCCACCTCTACAACGCCGGTTAAATCCGATCGGGCAATAAAACGGTCGTCCAAAATATTGGCCACCACTGTGGCATGCTTTTCCACTCCTGGATATCCTGGGCCAAAGGGCGTGGGCCACAGATCATGTAGCCCCGCCGCAGCAACTCCCACAAGAACCAGTTTGTCACGAAGCAACTCAGGCTTAATTTTCCCCTCCATGACATCTTTGTAGGAGATGTAGGGAAAGCTTTCCCTGCCGCCACTATAGTTGAGACCGACAAATCCACGATCGTCCATGGGAACCACATGGTTACCAAGCAATATGCTTTCGCTGCTATTAACCTTAACCTCTGCCCAACTGAGGCCGAGATACAAACGGGCTAACTGTATACCCATGGAGGGGAAGTATAGGTCTCGGTAAGAGATAATGGCAGGGTCGTTACGCAAGATACCGTCCCTGTCCAAATAGGCGTTGACGCACCCCAAGGCGGCTGCAGCTTCGGCCAAAACCGGAGATGGTGGGAAGACACTGCTGCCCTGAAGTAGGGGCAGTGAGGGCAATCTGCTAAGGTCATCAAATAAAAGGTAAGCAGAGTGGGACAGAGACTCAGGTATTTTAGAAGTTCCTTCCTGGGTAGAACCTTTGAATTCAAAATAGAAAGGGAGAACCACATTGCCCGCTTTTCTGATAGACAGGGCAAGGAGCTGGTCATTGGAGTATAGAGTTTCCTGGCTGCTGTGGAGATTCAGCCATTCCATGAGGGGAGTGAGTTCTTTGGCTGGCGCCAGAGGTTTTTCCTGCGACTGCGAGGGCAGGAAGGAGATATCTATGCCAATGGTTCGAACCTTGGCCTCGCTGAGCTTGTGGACTAAGGCGGCAATCCGTGCTCGCGGCCAGGGCCAGCGCCCGTAATGGGCAATGCTCTGGTCGTCGATGGCAACTAGGGTTACTTGGCGATTAGCTGGTACGGGTCCCCGAACCCGAAAAAAGAGGTCACGAATTTTCAGATGAGTATTTTCAAGGGGACCAAATAAGGCGACATGACAAAAGGTGAAAAAAAAGAAGACTGCAATGATGATTATTAATACTTTTCTATAACTCATATCTCGCCATAGAAGTCTTTGTCGCGAGCTTCATTCCAACGAACCCACGCCTCCTTTCTTGCCTTGTCAAGATCGAAAGCGGAGATAGTGCTTCTGCCTTCCCGGCCAAGGGTCACCTGCTGGTACTGTTGAAGTAACAATTGCTCCCAGGCCTCACGGGATATCCTGGTCGGACCAGGGACGCGAGTTGGCTCCTGCAACTTTGGGACTTTTTCTCCCGGTGCCAGATCGCCTGCGAAAGGGTTGTAGACCAGGACATTGCCGGAATGAACACGAACGCGCGTTTGTTGATCAGAGTCCACTTGCAAATCGTACACCGTGCCTTGCACAGCGGTAATGGCAGTGGGGGTATCCACTTGATATTTGGAGCCAAAGCCTAGCAATCGAGTAACTCGTGTCCACATTTTGCCGAGGGAGAGGGCGAAACGGTAGGTCTCCTTTTCGGGCTTCCTTTCTACTTCTTTCAACTCCAGAGTACTATTGGCCGCCAGCCGCAGGACGCTGCGGTTGTCCAAGACCATTTCCAGCCGCCCGTCGTCGAGAACCCGGACCTTGTCTCCCCCTTTGAGGATTGCATTTGAGCTCAGACTCCTCCAGGATTGCTCTTCCCCTGCCATTATCTGTACCTCACCTTCTACTAAGGTGACCACTGCGCGAGAAGCTGCAGCAGTCATCTTCTTGGAGACGGGTGGGGGTGAAGGAGCAGTCGGTTGTGCTGTTTCTGGGGAAGGTTTAGGTAGACGCACGGCTTCACCAACTTTTATGCGATTGAGATCTTTAATGTGGGGATTTAGCTTCTTGATTTGATTTAAGGTGTCCTGGTCGTAGGTATGAAGATGCTTGAGTGCCAGGTAGCTAATAGTGTCACCCGGTCTCACCTTGACAGTGAGAACTGAATCAGATGCGGCTTGCACAAAGGTGGCGGCCAGAAATATAAGCAGGACTGCAATTCGGCGTGGCCCAACAAAACTAAATAAGTTCGTCATGAGCTAGAACATCCTAAAATAGGGAGCTGCACTTCCGCCTTACAGTTTAGACCTTTGTAGCAAAAGTCATGCTAGGTTGCAACCTGAGAAAGCAGGGGAGCTTCCCCAAATTAGGTGATGTGCGGCTGTAGGTGTGTCTTCTTCCGTTCCGAGTCTCTCGGCCTGGTCACTTCTAGAGCAGCTGCGATGCGGGGGAAGGCGCCCCCTCCCTGTTCCCGCCTTTGCATGGCTTCGGCGGGCCAGGGGCTCCCCCACCCGCAGCTGCGGAAGTGAACACAGGCCTTCCGCCAGTCACTCCAGAAGAAACACCTGCAGCCGCTCCGGCCGGTCTCATAAATCTAAAATGGTGGACTGTATAAATTGGGAAACTCTGGCAGAAAAACGCAGAGCAGGTGTAAACCAGAGGAAAAGAAGGAGCAAATCAGAAAGTAAAACTTGATTTAACCCTTTTAACTAAATACATTGTAAACTTTCCCAGATAGTAAACAGGAAACTTCTTTTACTGGAATCCATAATGGCTGGCGGCAGCAAGAATTCTGACAACAGGCAGAATCCCAGGTGTCTGGTGATTGGCGGAAGCCACTCGGGAGTGGGCAAAACCACCATTTCCCTGGGTTTGATGGCCGCATTCAAGAAAAGAGGACTAAAAGTACAGGGCTTCAAGGTGGGGCCTGATTTTATTGATCCAGGCCACCACAGCAGATTGCTGGGCACGCCAAGCCGCAACCTGGATGGCTGGATGCTCTCCAAGCGATACAACCTGGCAACCTTGTCCAAATCCATGTACGGTAGGGATTTAGGGATAGTCGAGGGGGTGATGGGGCTGTTTGATGGGTATGATGGACGGTCTGAAGCAGGATCCACTGCCCAAATGGCAAAATGGCTAAATAGCCCGGTGATCCTGGTTGTAGATGCAAG
>JASFKF010000287.1:0-3960 GCA_050118775.1 Syntrophobacterales bacterium | reverse complement strand
CTTTTGATGTGGAGCAGGGCCAAAAAGGTCCTGCTGCTGTGAACGTCACCAAGGTTTAGTTAGCAGCAACACGCTTATCAAGGGCATCTCGCCGACATCAGACGAGATGCCCTTTCGTTTTGTTGGGTGGGAAAGGGGACCAGACGATGCGCATTTAAGGGTATTGAGCATCGAAATATTAGTGGAGAGTCTGCTGGTCGCTATTGTTCAATTTGGGCCGTTGATTATTTGCTAGTGCAAATTGAATCAACGGTGTTAATGGGGGAGTGCTCTATGAATATGTATATTGGTAACTTGGCCTATGACGTCACAGAGAATGATTTGAGAAACGCCTTTTCTGAGTTTGGCGAAGTGTCAAGTGTTAAAATTATCACCGATAAGTTCTCAGGACGACCTAAAGGGTTTGGCTTTGTGGAAATGCCAGATAACTCGGAAGCTGACCAGGCGATCAAGGCTTTGAATGGTAAGGTTTTTAATGGTCGCAGTATAAAGGTTAACCAAGCTGAACCACGAGGTAAACGTCCGCGGCGTAGACGCAGATATTAGACCCCATCAACTCGCCGCAGTCGGATCCGCCTACGGCGGGCAGGCTCTGCAAACAATTCAGTTTGTTTACTGATCTGAGTGAACATTACATACTTTGATACAGACTTTATGATCTGCGATCCACCTACCACATTTTGTGATAGATACACCTGCAGTTCATGGTTTTAGAAAAGATAGCATGAGAAGCCCTTCGAAGGGTTTTGTAGGGCTTGGCTCAATCGAGTCATAGGTAAAAGATCAGGTCCTAAAGGACTAGGTTCCAGAGATTCGAAAAAATTTTCTTGGCCCACCACTATTTTCCCTTCAAGTTCACCTCTGCCTCCTCTACGCTTAAATCTGGTGCGAGTTTTGCAAACTTTATTGTGATAGCCCATTAGGAATATAGCGCCGAGTCGTAGGAAGCTCCGCTCCGAGGATAGATTAGACGCAGAATAGTCTAACCGATTGAGTTAGAAAGGAGGAAGGAAATGTTGTCAAGAAAGATTTTACTTACTTCGTTTATGATTACCGCAACAATAGTCGTAATGGCTATGGGCAGCGGTTCCGCAGAGGAGAGCGGAGTGAATCCAGAGGTTTACGGTACCTGGGATCTGCTGGAAATTGAAAATCTCGGAATGAAGATCCAATCAACCTTGACAATCCAAAAGAACCGGGTGATCAACAATAACACTTGTTATTTCAGGGAGTATAGTGTTGTAGCCCAAACCTCCTCTCCCGCTGTAGTAACCCCCGACGAAATCCGGATTCTTGAATCGAGCATGGCCGTTGAAGACTACAGCCCAGGTTTTCTTAGATGCAAAGCTTCAATTGAGGCGGCAAACATGCGATACCAAATCCGTGACGGCAAGCTTTTTCTCTATATGGAGGATAATGAGGAGACTATTGAGCTTACCAAATCTGGGGGGCAATTTAGAGCAGCTAAGAGTTACAAGAAGTCGAGAGACTCAAAGCCTGAGTTGGCCTACACCAACCAAGGGACAACTTATTCGAAAAAGGGCAAATACAACGAGGCGATCAAAGAATACGACAAGGCTATTGAGATTAACCCTCGTTACAAAATAGCTTACTACAATCGTAGCGTTGCTTATACGAAAACTGGTCAGTATGATAGAGCCATCAACGATTGCAATAAGGTTCTGCAGCTGGATCCCAAGCATGCAAACAGTTATTATACTCGTGGGGTATCATACTGGCATCTTGGATCAAAGAACCAAGCTGTCAAGGACTTACAAGCTGCAGCCAAATTAAAACACAAAGGAGCGCGAGACTACCTAACATCAATGGGAATCAAATGGTAGATGGATTTAGCTGATCCCGCCTTGCTGATTATCTAAACACAGCCTGCCCACAGGTGTGAAAACATTTGCGTGCCTAGTAACTCAAACACATGGTATAAAGACTCATTTAATGAGGCTCTTGCCATGTATCGCACCTTAGATACTTACAACATCAAACCCTCCAGGCTCATCCACTGGCATATGGTGGAGAATTTCAATAACTTGCTGGAAGAGCAAAATTTGCTTGCTGATTATAGAGAGTGTTTTGAAGCCCTAGCAGATGGAAAATTCGAATTTACTACGAGCTGTACCTATAGAAATTATAAAAAATTCTTTCTGGCCTTTTACCAATCTTTCGGTCCTTTTTCTGCCGAGGTATCCTTCAATGAAGACTACCATCCAGAGGAGTGTGGCTATAATACTACGGTGAATTTCAGGGTGGATAGGGACGGTAATTATGTCTTTGCCCTGGTGAATGTATTGGCTGCTGGAGTAGGTGGAAAAACATCACCAGAGTATGAAAGAAGAAGGACCAATCCTCAACCCCCTTTTGAACCTAACTGCAAGAAAGAGGGGAAAATCCACGACTGGCATAAGTCCGATTAAAGGATCCGAGTCCAAAGGACGAGCTTTGGGCTGCCCCCTGAGGGGACTTCAATGTTTTTTCTCCATTGCGGCAGTATTTTGGAGTGATGGAGTGGTGGAGTAATGAAAGCACTCTTTCGAATTAGAATTCGGGCTTTTGCTTTTTCCAACACTTCAACACTCCAGTCCTCCAGTACTCCAAAACAGCTTATCATTTATACCGGCAAAACTCTTTAACCGCCACCTGTTGCACCGAACCAGGTGTCGCAGCTCCAATAATTACACCCTATAAAAGAAAACTTTGAAGCTAATAAGAGAAAACCTACTACTCCTTACCATCTGTCTAGGCATTGTCCTTGCCTGGTTCTTGCCTGAGCCGGGGACGATCCTCAAGCACTGGGGGATGTCCAATCCCCTGATAATCGCAATTTTCTTTTGCCAGGGACTTGGACTCGAAGGCAGGGAGTTGCGAAGGAAAGCCCAGCTGGCTAAAGCAATCAGTTGGGGATTTGTGATCTCTCAGATTATTGGGCCGCTACTGGCCTATGCTGCCGTCCATGTACTCAACTGGCGCTCCGATAACCAAATAGGCTTCATGGTGATCTGCTGTATGGCCCCAACTCTTGTCTCTGGGGCAGTTCTGGCAGGAAGGGCAGGAGGGGAGAGCGCCACGGCTCTCATCTTGGCGGTGGCACTTAACCTCTTAGGTATTCTGACCATACCCCTCAATCTACAGTGGTCTTTAGGGGCGGTTGTTCGCTTGGACACGGCGGGGCTTCTTTTTAAGCTGGTGCTTCTGGTATTAGTCCCAGCTGTTATAGGCCAGGCCATCAAAAGACTCCAACCTAACTGGGCCCATCAACAGGAACGATTCATCCGCACTGCCCCCATTGTAGCCTTAGGGATAATAGTTTACCTCTCCTGCTCATCACAAGCAGATCGGCTAAAGGAACTGACGCTAAGCTATCTTGGCTCTTTGCTCTTACCATCGGTGGTAGTGCATCTGCTCCTTTTGGCTGCTGGATACACGGGTGCCAGATACCTTTTCCGCCTTCAGGAACCTGCCTGCCGCTCCCTAGCTATTGTTTGCTCTCAGAAAACCCTGCCAATCGCCATTGCCGTTTGGTCCATCGCCTTTGCCGAAGCCTATCCGCTGGCGGTCCTTCCCGCTCTGGTCTTCCACCCAAGTCAGATCTTTTGTGATGGGGTGTTGGCCACTTTCTGGGGAAAAAGGTGAGGACAAAACACAATTTTAGTTCAATATCGGCATGTTGTCTGCATGATTCTTGCACGTATACCGTGCACAAAAAACAAGACAGGGGAATTTGCGCCAGTTGCCATGAAAGTTGAAAAATTTAAAAGACAAGCCACCCTTCGAGTGAGTACAGGCGGTAATTTGGATGTAAACTTTTTTCTCAACTATTCCACCGAAGAACACCCGGGCCGAGAACTTATCATCGATGTCCTCAATTCTAAAAGAAGCTTTATACCTCTGGAGGATATCTTCAAGGATGAGATCCTGATGATTGGCAAAAACAGATTCATGGATGTG
>JASFKF010000286.1:0-3977 GCA_050118775.1 Syntrophobacterales bacterium | reverse complement strand
TAGTTCCGTTTCTACTCGCGATATGTCACCCAATGGATCTGGAGCCCCGTGTAATGGATGGTGGAAGTTGCGGACAACATGAACCAGTGCATCCACCGGTCTTATGTGATTAAGAAAAGCTTCTCCTAGCTCTTCACCTTTTTGTGCGGTGCCGGTCAAACCTCCCGCATCCACGTAGTCCACTGTGGCTTCAGTGACTTTCTTGGGATTGTATAGCTTTGCCAGCAATGGAAGTCGAGGCTCCGGCACCTTCACCACCGCCAGATTGGGACCCCGTTCACCGGCGGCAAAATCTGAGACCTGCGCAGAACTACTGGTGAGAGCATTAAAAACAGTAGTCTTCCCACAGCCAGGAAGTCCGATGATGCCCAATCGCATAGCCTGATCCTCAAAACATCGATTGCTGCACTATTTATAAAGCGGAAATGGGGATTGCAGATTTGGGTCACATATCATTTAGCAGTAAATTGTAGAAGATTTTCATCAGAAATTTCCGGCGAGGAAGCCCTCGTTCCTAGCACCGAAAAGCTTTACTGACCCTCTTCTTTTGTGCTAAGGACTTTACAACAGTGGTGAATGGGTGTCAATGGAATCAAGGTACTGGCATAGAGCATGGAGCATAGCGCTAAAGGCTTAGGGCGCAAGGCACAAGGCTAAAGGCAAAAGCCTAGTAGCCAGTAGCCAGTAGTCGAGAAGAACTCAATCTTTATTGTTCTCATTCTGAATTCTGGATTCTGACTCCTGGCTCCTTGCCCTATGCCCCAAGCTCTATGCCAACAAGGAGTTGCTTAAAATGACTTTGCAGGAAATGGTGGATGCTATCAAGCAGCGTCCTGACTTCGACAAGGTAGGTATGGTTGCCTGTCACAACGGTGTTGTTAGAGCCACCTCAAGGGATGGTCGTAGTGTGAGAGGATTAGAGATTGAGGCAGACCGGGATCGCCTCGAGACGATTCTCCTTGAAATGAACGGCCGCGAGGGAATAATTGAAGTAGCGGTCCATTTGTTCGAGGGCTATCGGGAAGTGGGTGAAGATGTGATGTTGGTAGCTGTAGCCGGCGGTATACGTGAGCACGTCTTTCCAGTACTGGAAGAAACCGTGGAGAGAATCAAGAAAGAGGTGACCCGGAAAAAAGAATTCTTCACAGAATAAAAGATGGACAAGGGATTAGCTAATTTATTCGATCATAGAAAATTTGGTCCTCTCCAGCTTTATTACTACCGTTACTCCATCACTCCAACACTCCAATCCTTACTTTCATCTCTGTTGACCAGCGCCTTGCAGCCGTTGTATGATTTTAAGTTAGCACATATTCAAGGACTGTCCGGATGAAACTTCTTCTCTTTTATGCTCCTTCTTTCTGGTTCAAAACCTACCAGAAGGTGCTCGAACACGTGGACGACCAGGAATTGGAGGCCAATTGTCAGCAAGCCGTGGTTGTCTTCTATCACGTGGAGACTGATGACCTTGAGAGAAGGGGAAAGGTAACAACCAAGTTTGTAAAAAACATCAAATGGCTCGCTGGAAAGTTCGACTCCAAGAATGTAGTTTTACATTCCTTTAATCATCTTTCAACAAGTAAAGCCCCTGCCGATTTTGCCGAGGAACTGATTCAAGATGCCCGTGATCGGCTGGAGGGAGCAGGATATTCGGTTACAGTGACGCCCTTTGGCTATCTCAACGAATGGAAGCTCCACGTTGCCGGCGAGTCACTGGCCAAGGTGTTTAAGGAAATATGATTGACGCTAAGCGTCATTCGCTTCGCGCCACGAGACGGGAGGTCGAGCGAGAAGAGAGTCCGTGTAACCTAAAGATATGTGGACCTTTCTTCTCACGTCTCGCACGTCTCGCACGTCTCGCTCCAAATCGGGGGCGATATGGCCATTAGAAAGGTTATATTCAGGGTTCTGCGAATCGGAGCCCTGTTACTGGGGGTAATACTTTTGGGTTTCTTTAGCGGTGCCTGGAATTGGTTTGTCGAAAGCCAGGCCTTTTTTCCCGACACCATAATAGAACAAACACCGGTGGACTTGGATCTCCCATTTGAGGATATCTGGTTTACCAGCAGCGACGCTGTCCGCTTGCACGGCTGGTTGATTCCAGCATCTTTTCCCCATAACCTGCTCCTTTTTTGTCATGGCAACGGTGGCAATATTTCACACCGCCTTGACAATATACGCTTACTTCGCAACATAGGTGTCAGCGTATTTATCTTTGATTATCGTGGTTACGGGCGCAGTCAAGGCCGCATCAGTGAGAAAGGTTTTTACCTAGACTCAGAGGCAGCTTACGAAGTGGCCAGAAAATGGGTTGAAAAAAATGGGGCCAAATTTGTTGTTTTTGGAAGATCCTTGGGAGGCATTGCAGCCACTCATTTGGGGGCCACAAAACAATGCGACGGTCTAATTCTGGAATCGACTTTTACCAACATGGGTGCCATGGCCGGGACTCACTACCCTCTTCCCTTCGCTGAGAGTTTGCTCAAACATCGCTTGAATGCTGTGGGTCAGATTGTCAAGGTGCGGATACCCAAACTCTTTTTCCACGGCGACAAAGACAGAATAGTTCCCATTAAGCTTGGTCGTAGGCTCTTTGAGGCAGCGCCAAACCCCAAAGAATTTGTGGTCCTACCTGGCGCGGGACATAACGATACCTATTTTGTCGGAGGTCAGGATTATTTCAGAAAAATTGAAAGCTTTTTTGCTAGCCTGTAGTGGCAAGATCTGGATTAATGGAGTGACCGAATTTGGGATTTCGAATTGCCGATTTCGGATCAATGTTTGAGATTTCAAATTCCGAATTGGGAGGACAAGCCTCATGCTTCATAACGTACTCATTGCCGTAGATGGCAGTAGAAATTCACGGCGGGCGGTTGAATATGCCGGAAGACTATTCGCACCAAATCCGGAGGCACGACTAGTGCTCTTTCAGATCCTCCCGGCAATTTCCCGTATGAATCTCGATAAAAAGGAAATCAAAACAATTGATGCCCGCAAGGCTGAGCGTCCCGACCTAGCCGGCATGTACTGGCGAGCGGAAGATGAGGCGGAAATGAATGAGTTCTTTACTGAGGCCAAAGATCTCCTCGTTGAGGCGGGAGTGAAGCCAGAACAGATCAAGTCTAAGTTTGGGGTAAAAAAGGCCGAGATTGCCGATGGAATTCTTGAGGAAACAGAACTGGGCAATTACGACACCCTGATTTTGGGCAGGCGCGGAGTATCTCGTGTCCGTGAGGTTTTCTCGGGGAGCGTCTCTACAAAAGTTGTTAGGGAAGCACGAGGGTGCGCCGTCGTTGTGGTGGAATAGGTTTTAGGTTTCAGTGCTCAGTATTTGTTTTTTCTGACACCTGACACCCGAAACCTGAAACCTTAAAAGGTGGCGAAGATGCACATAATCGACAGCCATATACACTGCGGCATTCAGAACGTGGACCTGCCTTTTGAGGTGATCTCACCCCTTCTCCAAGATGCCGGCATTGATGGGGCCTGTCTCTACGCGCCGGTGGAAGATATCTACGATCGATACAATTTTAATTTCCAAGACAATGAGGAATGGATCCAGACCAGGCGGGCTGCCAATCATTATTTACTTGACTTGGCAACTCGAACTGAGTCGATTTTCCCGTATCTGTTTGTTTGGAACGACTTCGCCATTGAAGAACTCCAACAGGAATATTGCGGGATCAAATGGCATCGCCACGACAACGAACCTGTCTATCATTATGAAGACCCCCGCTGTGGACAGATAATTCAGGAAATAACCGAACGGCGGCTGCCCATTGTTCTGGAAGAGAGCTTTACCAATACATGTAGGTTTGTTGAAAGGTTTGCACCCGAAGCTGTGATAATAATCCCCCACCTCGGAGCCTTAAACGGCTCCTACTCCGCCCTGGAAAGAGCTGGAATCTGGCAGCGTTCCAACACCTATGCGGACACCGCCCTAGCACCCATCGATCACATGCGCCACTTTGTCCATA
>JASFKF010000285.1:0-3979 GCA_050118775.1 Syntrophobacterales bacterium | reverse complement strand
CCTTTTGGCCTTTGCTGATGTCTCTTCTGAGTGACTGCGGAAGGTCTGTGCCACTTCCCCGGCTGTGGTTGGGGGAGCCCCTGGCCCGCCTGAGCGTTGCGCAGGCGGGAACAGGGAGGGGGTGCCATCCCCCGGCCACAGCTGGGCGAGAAGTGACCAGACCGTGAGCCCCGGAACGACAGAAGAGACATCAGCAAGGACATTTTTATTTACTCACAAATGCAAACTGGCTAGTAAAAAGAGGTTACAAGAATGGTGCACTTATTTTTGGGGAAACTCCTGTATTATCCAGGGCGTTTGCTTATGCGAACTGGGTGCTGAGCACCCAGTTCGCATAGGGCAGAGCGCAAAGAGCATAGCGCAAGGGCATAGAGCATGGAGCATGGGGCAAAGGGTAGATTGTAGATTGCAGATTTCGGATTGCGGAATTCTTGGCTGCTTGCTGCACGCTGACCGCTGCTAGCTGATAAGACCGACTAAACTGGCAAAACTGGCTAAACAGGTTAGTTTGTTGGCGGGCTAGAAGTTGGCAGAACTGTTCGTTGCTTCTAGCGCACCGATTTGATAAAGGAGTCTCAAAGACTTTAGATCTTTCTCTAAATGATGTCGGATAAGGTCTAGGAGGAGAAAACGACATTCATTCCGGGATTGACGATGAAATCTGAGGCGCCAGACTTTACCGAGGGGCAGCTGTTGTGCTCGCCTCAGCAGCATAATAGTACCCAAAGAGACTTGATACACTTTCCCCCCTGGGCGGTGATTTCCGCAAAGTAGCCCCCCCTGGGGTATGGAGAAAAACCAGCTTTGACCAGCAGTCGAATCCCGGCCGCAGCCAAGGCATGTCTGTAGATTTGGAGCATAGCCGCTCAGGCTCAACATCCGCACGAGGAATAAAAAGGAGGAGTCTTCAGGCTCTCCTTTTTTCTCTAGCTCTTTGAGGTATTGACTAAGCAAAGTAAAAAGGGTGGGATTAGCCTGCCGTTCCGGTGACATTTCCAGCACAACCTCACAGCTGAGACTGGCATAGCCTAAACGGGCCACGTCGTTGCGGAGTTCGATGAAACCGTTCTTGAGCTCGCTGGCATCGAGGCGCACCAGCCCAGAGGATGATTTGTCTGCATAGGTAATTAGTACGTAGGAAAGGGGTTCCAGGGTGTGGACGAAACGTTTCTTACTGCGCCGTGCTCCTTTGGCGATACCGGTGAGCTGTCCCTGACTCCTGCTGAAGAATGTAATCAAACGATCCGATTCGCGGTAGTCCCTGGTTCGGAGAATGATCGCCTCATCTTGGCGAATGGTCATTGTCTGTTCCCTGAATCGGTCCCTTCGAAATCGGCTTCAAAGATAAGAGAAGGATCAGGCAGTTCCAGCCGTACAACCTTACCGCTTTGCCCCAGGGGTTTCAAAGGATTGTCATTAAGAAAGAGCCTGATCCCGCCAGCGTTTCCTACAAGGAGCTTCAGTTCTGATCTTGCCATCCAGGTCAGCTGTTCACCCGGCTTGAGAAGGTATTCCCGTTCGCGGCTTCCATCAATGATGATACGCAGCCAGGTCCTTTCTAGTGCCTCAACCCTGAGCACGAATGGCCCGGGGAGTGATTCAACAGGTGCTTTCCGGACACTTTGCTGAAAACTCTTGGTTACTGCTTCAGTCTCGATCTCCTCAACAACCTTTGCTGCCTGTTCAGAGGGCTGTTTCTCATTCGGCTCAGAAGCTGAATCAGCTATTGTAGTTTTCTGGCCTACTTCCGCCGAGAGAGACGATTTTTCTTCCGCGGGTGTCTTGGGTTGACGGTGCACATAGCCGGCCTGGGACCAGAGGAGCGCTAAACCCGCCAAGAGCCCAAGGGCTAGAAATAAGGCAAAGAACTTCTTTTTGGAAGATTTGGGGTGTAGCCTTTGGTGAAACTTCTCTATTGCTTCCTCACGGGCACCCACTCCCTCGATAAGATCTTGGTATTCAACAATCACATCTTCGGGGTCAAGACCAATCCTCAGGGCATAGGCCCTGAGAAACCCCTTGATAAGGACAGGGGCGGGGAGTTGCTCGCCATCCCCCTCCTCTATGGCCCGAAGCATTTTCATGCTGATTCTGGTATCGGCAGCTATTTGTTGCAGACTTATTCCTCGTGCCAGTCGTTCTCCTCGCAGAAATTCACCGAGCCTTTTCATGACCTCACCACCTCGTACAGTGCAAAGGGTGAGATTCGACCACAGAGGGCTCAAAGTACACAAAGTATAATAGAGGTTTTAGATTTTGTATTGCAGATTCGCAGTCAATCTCTTTGTGTCCTTCGTGCTCTTTGTGGTTAAGAACCCACTCTACCATGCCTATAGGCTAGGGGTAGATGCGCTGTAAGAGCCTCGGAAAGGGAATAGCCTCCCTTAAATGGTTGATGCCGCAGATCCAACCAATGGTTCGTTCGATTCCAAGCCCAAAGCCTGAATGGGGTACTGAGCCGTAGCGCCTTAGATCGAGATACCATTCAAAGGACTCTCGGGGGAGGTTGTGCTGCACCAGTCTTTCCAAAAGTTTATGGTAATCATCCTCCCTCTGAGAGCCGCCGATAATCTCCCCATAACCCTCAGGTGCGAGAACATCAACACAAAGTGCCAGATCAGGTTTACGGGGATCGCTTTTCATATAGAAGGCTTTTGTTTGCAGGGGGTAGTGAGTGATCATTACGGGGCGATCAAACTGCTCTGAGATAATAGTATCTTGGGAGGCGCCAAAATCGTCACCCCATTGGTGGGAAATACCTTTCTCCCGTAAAAGATCCAAAGCTTCTTCATAGGTTATACGGGGAAATGGCTGTACCACCGACTGCAGTTTAGTTAGGTCACGGTCCAAAACTTTGAGTTCCTCGCTTCGGTTCGTGAGGACAGAATGGACCAGATGGGTTACCAGATCTTCTGCCAGCAAGAGTATGTCTTCCAATTCGGCGAAGGCCATTTCTGGCTCCAACATCCAAAACTCGGTTAAATGTCTACGGGTTTTGGATTTTTCCGCTCTAAATGTGGGGCCCAAGGTGTACACCTTGCCAAAAGCCATGGCACCGGCCTCGGCATACAGTTGCCCGCTTTGAGAGAGATATGCCTTCTCACCGTAGAAATAATCAGTTTCGAAAAGAGTGCTGGTGCCTTCACAGGAGGTAGGTGTAAGGATGGGAGCATCGAAAAGGACGAAGCCCTCACGGTTAAGATAGGCTTGAGCTTCTTGGATAATGTGGCTCCGGATGCGTAAGATGGCGTGTTGTTTAGAAGAGCGAAGCCAGAGATGACGATGGTCCAATAGAAATGATGGTCCGTGTTCCTTGGGACTGATGGGATATTCTTCAGCCACCTGAATGACCCGCATATCGCTCACCTGCAACTCATGACCGCCGGGAGCGCGGGCATCGGCATGTACCATCCCGCTTACCTCTAGGGAGGATTCTAGTGTTAGGATGTCGGTAGCGGAAAAAGCCTCTGGGGTCACCTCATTTTTCACTACCACAGACTGGATGATTCCGGTACCGTCACGGATTAAGAGGAAGCGGACCTTGCCGCTTGAACGCTTGTTGTAAAGCCAGCCACGTAAGGTCACCATCTGGCCGACGAACTCGCCAACTCTATCAATGGTAGTAATTTGAGACATTGAACTACTCCGAAAACTAGAAGGCGCAGGCTATGGTGCTGCAGTCATAGTTCCCAATTGCATCGATGTAATGTCCGTAGTCAGAGGTCGCATAGCGCTAAGGGCATCGCGTCTGGTAAACCGTGAACGGTGAACGGTAAACCGATTATGCTCTGGTTCCCCAACCGTTTACCGTCACTCCTTTTTGTGCTATGCGTTTTCTTGCAACGGACGACAACGGATCCGCCTCTGGCGAAACAACTGACTGCCTAATAGACAATCCTCACATAGGAGCGCTCTCGCAGACCACTCAGCCACTCCTTATAGCGAAAGTCCACTTCTCTCTTATAAAGCAAGTCTCTAA
>JASFKF010000284.1:0-3989 GCA_050118775.1 Syntrophobacterales bacterium | reverse complement strand
GGATAGCAGAGGACCGCTGTCCGATCTTGCCCGAATCCGGTCATTAAGGGAGTCTTTTTATCTTTCTACCTGTAACAGGATGGAAGTGCTATTCACCACCCCAAGATTGGATGAGGGCATCAGTGCCGTGGTAGGTTTGCTGGCGGAAATTTATGGTCAGACTGGGGCGGCACTAAAGCCCTATCTTTACACCTATATTGACCAGGATGCCGTCAAACACCTGTTTAGAGTTGCATGCAGTCTGGATTCTATGGTGGTGGGCGAACCTCAGATTCTGGGCCAGATCAAGGATGCTTACCGCCAGGCTACTGAGGCCAAGGCATCTGGAGTTATCCTAAACAGGCTTCTCCACAAGTCATTTTCCGTAGCCAAGCGGGTGCGTACAGAGACCCGAATCGGAAGCAGCGCTGTTTCCATTAGCTATGCGGCGGTGGAGCTTGCCAAAAAGATATTCGGAGAGTTGCAAGGGAAGCTAGCGCTGCTTATTGGTGCCGGAGAGATGGCTGAACTGGCTGCGGAACACCTTCTTAACAATGGAGTCGAACGTATAGTCGTAGCCAACCGCACTCTGGAGAGAGCCTTAGCTTTGGCCAGAAGGTTCAATGGGGCCACAGTGCCATGGGAGGAATTAGTAGAGGAGCTAAGAAAGACTGACATCATTATCAGCTCCACAGGTTCACCCGAGCCCATTTTGACCGGTGATCAAGTAAGAAAGCGGATGAGGGCACGACGGAACCGGCCGCTATTCTTTATAGATATTGCAGTGCCGCGGGATATCGATCCCGAGGTAAACTACATAGACAACGTATATCTATATAATATCGATGACTTGCAAGGTATTGTTGAGATTAATCGGGCCGAGCGGATCAAAGAGGCGGGGAGGGCGGAGCACATTATTGCAGCGGAGGCGCTGAAGTTTGACGCATGGCTGCGAACACTCGAGGTTGTTCCAACCATTGTCTCCCTGCGAGAGAAGGCGGAGCAGATCAGGGAGGTGGAAGTTCAAAAGACTCTTAGCCAACTCAATTCTCTCTCTGGAGGGGAGATTGACGCCATTCATGTTCTGACTCAGTCTGTGGTCAGTAAACTGCTTCATGATCCCATTCTTTTCCTCAAACGAATCAGTACCAGGTCGCGCAAAGATTTTTACCTGGACACTGCTCGTAAATTGTTCCATTTGGATGAAGATCAGCCTGAGACGGAAGAGGGAGAGGATCAGCTATCGCTTGATTCAGACAAGGCGTCGTGATAGTGTGGAAATTAATATAAACTTTAAAGGCTTAATCGAAGAACGGAGGGTTGGCGTGGCAGATATCATTGAGTTGGAAAAGCGGCGCCAGCAGCAACAAAGCGAAAAAACCAACGGGCTGAACGAAGAAAAGTTCGAGGTGTTGAAAAAGGTCCTTCAGTGCGCCCGGTGTCAGCTTAAATGCTCCAGGTGTGGCACGCAGATCGAGGAAACCGAGGATAGACAGCATTCACCCTTGCCTTATCCACTGTGCTCCGGCTGTGGTGACGAATATAAGGTTTACCTCGAACTCACTAAAGGAGAATCGGCAACCGGACGCTACTGGCACAATCAGGAGTGGATGGAAATCTGGCGGACCTGGTTGCAGCATCAGAAAGCTTTGGACCACTACCGCAGTTCTAAAGAATTCATCAAGTTATTGCACGAGTTCGAGGGTCTGTGGTAGGAATTGGTGGCCGGAAATAGGAAGGAGCAATATATGATTGGCGGAATCGGCATGCCCGAATTGCTGGTTATTCTGGTGATTATCTTGATAATTTTTGGTGCCGGGAAGTTACCAGAAATTGGGGCCGGACTCGGCAAAGGTATCAAGAATTTCAGGAAGGCATCCTCTGGCTCGGAAGAAGTGGAAAACAAGAGCGAGAAAGCCAAGATTGAGGAGAAGCAAGAGGAAGTATAACCTCTGAGGAAATGACAATTAACGGCTAGACGCCATGTCTAGTTGGATTTACAGCCCCTCCCACAGAGCAGGACAGTGCAGAGCCTCAGCTGCAAACCCACAGACCTTACCCGCCCATGTTCACGGCCTCGCCACGGGAATTCATAAAACATCCGGGTTAGAAGGGAATATCATCATCCGGTTCCGGCAAGTCAGGTGCATCCACGTCGGCGGGGGCAAACTCCCTTTCTGAGGCGGTTCCCCGGGTGCCGCCGAGCATTTGCATGGTGGTAGCGACAATTTCCGTGGTCCAACGCTTGTTGCCGTCCCGGTCTTCCCAGGAGCGGGTTTGAATGCGCCCCTCGATAAATATCTGTCTACCCTTAGTTAAATACTCGCCGCAAATTTCTGCCAGCCTTCCCCAGGCAATAACTCGATGCCATTCGGTGCGTTCTCCCTTTTCTCCTTCCTTGTTGGTCCAGACTTCGTGGGTGGCCAGCCTCATAGTAGCTTTGGCAGTGCCGCTAGGGGTGTAACTCAACTCCGGATCTGCACCCAAGTTGCCAATCAAAAGTACACGATTTAGTGACGCCATATTTAACCTCCCTCTGAGCTGTGACGATTCTATCATATAAAACCAGCAGAACAAGAAGGAAATGGGAATGAGATTGGCAGAATTCTTGCTTAAGCAAATGTAAACTTTCCACCAACAGTAATGATAGCGCGAGTGAAATACGATGTTCGGTCGTGTCCGTAAATTTCTCACCAATGACGTTTGGCTACTTGAAGTCGATAAACTCCCACGATTTAAAGGCATAATCTACAAACAGCTGCAGCTAACAATTTATGTTTGGCGGGAGTTCTGGCGAGATAGCAGTTTACTGCGAGCCTCGGGTCTCACCTATACCACACTTTTAACTTTGGTGCCTCTGCTGGCCCTCATGTTTGCTCTTCTAAAGGGGCTTGGCGTACAGAAAGCGCTTGAGCCCTTCTTCCTTGAAAGGCTAACCGGCGGATCCCACCCAATCACCGAACGTATAATGGAGTATGTTTCCCGCATCCATGTGGGCTCGCTGGGGACTCTGGGAATAACCTTTCTGTTTCTTACTATGATTCTAGTGCTAACCAACATTGAAATGGCCTTCAACCAGATCTGGCAAGTGGATCGCGGTAGACCCTGGCTGAGAAAATGCAGTGATTATCTGGGTCTGGTGGTTATTCTGCCGGTAGCAATGTTCGTGTCCGTAAGTTTGATGACTTTTGTCAAGAGTCACCTGGTAACCCAGGAACTCCTAAGCATAGATCTCCTGGGCCGAATATATGTCTACCTACTTAAAATAGCGCCTTTCTTCGTCATGTGGTTGGCCTTTTCGTTTATATATCTTTTCATGCCCAACACGCGGGTCAATCCGATCTCTGCCTCTGCGGGCGGCATCATAGGTGGAACCCTCTGGCAGGTTTGTCAATGGGCCTACATCCATTATCAGTTTGGTTTCAGAACCTACGGGGCAATCTACGGGGCCCTTTCGCAGCTTCCTATGCTGCTTATCTGGATATTTGTCAGCTGGATTATTTTACTGTTGGGGGCGGAGATTGCCTTTGCCCATCAAAATCTAGCACGGTTCCGTTTGCGGCAGCGCTGGCGAGCTCAACCCACGGTGAACAGAAGCTACTGGGGCCTGCAATTGCTGCTGTTGGTCTGTGAACGGTTCGAGGCAGGCAAGTCGCCTCCAACAATAATGGAACTGGCGGAGGAGCTGAACGTACCAGAAGATGAGACAAGAGCGCTTTTAGAGATTATGGAAAAAATGGGGGCTTTAAAAGCTGGTGGTGAGAATGGTTACGAAGTTCTTCCAGCTAAGGACATGAAGCACCTAATGGTTTTTGATTTGGTGGAAGGGTTGGAGCAGAGAGAATCCGTCCCCGAAACCGTAGTAACTGAAGGATACGGAAAGGTTATTTTGGAAGTGCTAAAACTTGTACGTGAACAGGGTGAAAAGGGAGTTGAAGATCTCAGCCTTGCCGACCTGTTGGCCAGAGTCAAAGAGGAATTTGCTTCTGTAGGAGACAGTACTGACGATG
>JASFKF010000283.1:0-3996 GCA_050118775.1 Syntrophobacterales bacterium | reverse complement strand
GGGAGTAATTCGGGCCCTCAGAATGTTAACCTTTAAGTTGTGTTCCGTGATGAGTTGATATGTGACCGGCTGCTCGATCAAATGTGGTGGAAAATTAAACACCAATCTTTTAGTCGCCATGGTAAACCTCCAATTCAATACATTCTGATTGCATTCCCTAGTAGTGGTCAGGCTAGGTCGTTTTGTTAGCAACCATCAACCTGAGGAGTGTTGGAGAGGTGGAGTATTGGAGTGTTGGTAAACTTTTCGGACCTAAATAGTCTTTAGTTTGAATTATTCCAGTACTCCAGTACTCCACTACTCCATTACTCCCAAAATGACCGTACGTTTTGGAAAAAAACTTCTCTGGTGCGACAAGCGGTTAAATCAGCTATAAACGCGGCTGATTAATCCACCGCCACTCGGGCGTTGTTGAAGACTTGTCTCTCCTGCAGGGGTTTGAACTTGATGCCCGAATCCACCGACGGCACGGGTGCCACGGGTTCGCTCAGGAGGAAAGAGCCTTCTTGGATCCAATCCTTTAGTGTGTTAGCAACTTCCTTGGCCCGGGAATATGAGGACAGCCCGGCAGTAGGAACTTTCTTGCCTTTTACCGTGATGGACCCAGACTTGAGCTGAGCATAGGTGACCTCGCCTAGGCTGCCTGGAATGCAGTTGGGATATGCTTCGCTGTAATCAACAACCTGGGCGACTATGTCTTTGTCGGTTACTGCAGTAAACTTCAGCATCTCCTCATCCAGAATAGGAATGGGGATGCCAATGCCTACGGCCAGGGTGACACCGTAGCCGGTAAAAGAAGCACCGCGGAGCCAGCGGGAGCTCATCTGCTTTAAATCACCCATAACTGCCAGGGTCCCGGCTCCCATGCGAGGCACTCCCTTGTCGGTGCGAGGTACGTCCGGGTTGTGCTGGGTGCCCCGATCAACCACATAGCCAATACCACCCCCAAGGAATATACGTGTTCCTATCCCGATAGTGCGGTAAAGTGGATCGTTGAGCAGAGGGCTCAATTGCCCAGCGCTGCAGTAGGTAGCGTTACGGAGTTTGGGGTGGAGTACCCCCATGTAGGTGTAGATCATACGGTCAGATAGGTTTACTGCCACGTTGTAGTTTTGGTAACCGTTTCGCATATTGAACAGCACTGCCTCGTTCATGTCTTCAAGCCTTACCCAGGTATCAAGCTTGCGGCGAGGATAGCAGTCGGTACCATAGGCACGGGCAATTAGTTTGGCATCCTTGCCTGCCACCAAGTCTTCAATCAGGTGGCCGCCGCCGTAAGGGAATTTACCAGGATGGATTTTGTTTCGTGGGTCGTCGTCAGGTATGGCGGTGGCACCTACGAAGAAATCCACCGCAGCAAAGCCGGTATAGACTGGAATGTCATTTAGGGTGACACTGCCTCCGCCTAATTTAGTCCGCGGGTTTGAGTGTCCAATATTGAAATAAGCCCCTGAGGAGCACATTGGAGCGAAGGTGCCAGTTGTGACAAGATCAACCTCTGCTGCGGCTTTCTTAGCGCCCTTATTCTTGACTATGGAGATGATCTCCTCGGCGGTGTAGACAACCGCTTTACCTTTTTTTATCTTCTCATTGATTTCCTGGATGGTCTTTGCCATGAAGTCCTCCTCGGTTTTTGATATTCGTTCTCTTACATTTAGACTTGTTGCCCTTGAGACCCCTACCGGGGCTAACCATTATCCATAACATTAGACCACCCCCTTCCATGGCATAGCGCAAAGAGCATAGCGAAGGAAAAATTATTTTTGACGCTATGCGCTTGGCGCTCTGCGCTTTGCGTCTATGGCCAGGTACTTATATAACGTTCTCCAGTGCTCGGGAGTAGAACAACGATAGTCTTGCCTCGGTTCTCTATGCGCTTGGCCATTTGCACGGCAGCCCAGGTAGCTGCACCGCTAGAAATTCCGGCCAATATGCCTTCTTCCCTTGCCAGTCTTGCAGCCATTTCTTCAGCAAGGTCAGCATTGACTTGGATAATTTCGTTGATAAGATCCACGCGGAGTACCGCCGGGACGAAGCCGGCACCAATACCTTGAATCCGGTGTGGCCCGGGCTCTCCTCCAGAGAGAACCGGTGATTCAGAAGGTTCAACGGCGATGGCTTTGAAAGATGGCTTTTTGGCTTTGATCACCTCTGCAACCCCGGTTATTGTTCCGCCTGTACCGACTCCAGAAACGAAGATATCAACCCCGCCGTCGGTGTCTTCCCATATCTCCAGTGCGGTGGTTTCCCGATGTATTGCTGGGTTGGCTGGATTGGAAAATTGGTCCGGCATAAAACCATGGGGGGTTACGGCTAGCAGTTCCTCAGCTCTTTTTATCGCACCTTTTATGCCTTCGCTTCCAGGGGTTAGAACCAGTTCAGCCCCCAGTCTTGTAAGTAATTTGCGCCTTTCGATGGTCATGGTTTCCGGCATAGTAAGAATTAATCTATAGCCTTTACTGGCAGCAATCATTGCCAAGGCAATACCTGTATTGCCGCTGGTGGGCTCTATAATTACTCCCTCCGGTTTCAGCTTATTGTCTATCTCTGCAGCCTCGATCATACTCCGCCCGATACGGTCTTTGACGCTGCCCAAGGGATTGAAGAATTCTAACTTTGCCAGAATCTTTGAGTTTAATCTTTTTCCTATATTTTTTAGCTGAACCAGAGGGGTACGACCGATGGTATGACCGATATCAGTATTTATTTTCATTACCCCTTACCTCTCTTTGGCTGCAGAGTTCGCATTCTTGTAGACCAGTTTAGGGGGGGCCAGGAAAACTTTGGTCCCAGAGGGAACCGAGGCAGTAATCCAGACACTGCCGCCTATTACAGACCCTGCGCCGATTACTGTCTCGCCCCCCAATATGGTAGCCCCGGCGTAAACAGTGACATCGTCCTCTATGGTCGGGTGGCGTTTTTCCTGCCGCAGTTGCTCCACCTCTTCCTTGGGCAACGAGAGGGCCCCAAGGGTCACACCTTGATAGATTCGCACTCGCTCGCCTATTTTAGTGGTCTCACCGATGACAACCCCGGTGCCGTGATCAATAAAAAAGCTTTCACCAATTGTCGCTCCCGGATGGATATCGATACCAGTGATGCTATGTCCATACTCTGACATCATTCTCGGCAAGAGAGGAATATCCTGTCGCCATAGCTGGTGAGCAATCCGATGAATGGTTATGGCCAGAACGCCTGGATAGCTTATGATCACCTCATCAATGGTCTTAGCAGCAGGATCACCATCGTAAGCAGCCTGCACATCGGTTGTCAGAATTTTCCGTATTTCTCCAAGATGCTCTAGAAAACTTACCGCTTCTCTTTGGCCTCGCTCTTGACAATGAGTGCAAACCAGTTGGTATCGTTGGCAATCATGTCGAATACTCAAGGCGATTGCTTCTGACAGGTTCTCAAAAAGCCTGATCACCTCAACCCCCAGGGCGTATTCCAACTGGTTGGCATCCAATACCTGGCCGTTGAAGTAGCCAGGGAACAACAATCGTCTCGCTCGCTGAATGATCTCTACGGTCAGTTCCGTGGATGGTATAAGTTCGGCGTCCACGTGAGCGAATTGGTCAGGATCAAGGCTGGAGGCAACGATTTCAGAGATGATTGGTGGCAGCTGGTCACGGATTTTAGTACTGACCTCGAAGGCCTGGCGGCAAGCTTCGGTTTCTTTATCATAAGACTGATGTGCTCGACTCATAATCTTCCTTCCTAAGGATCGTAGGTCTAGACCTAAACACTTTGAAATTGGTGCAGTCCTGATTGTTTGATTAAAGTAAGGCGGCGGGAACCCGTTGCGTGGCGATCAGACTTGAGGGAGGCTTCGGGATGGTGCCATGCAAGATCTGGTCATGGAAGGTACCTGCCGGTAGAAGCCCCAAGCCCTACCGTTCAACAATACAGGGCAACAACAACACATGTCGCACTCGCACATGACCATATCCACGCCACCACCCCCTTTCAACATTATCATACCTATGTGGTAGGGTA
>JASFKF010000282.1:0-3998 GCA_050118775.1 Syntrophobacterales bacterium | reverse complement strand
ATTTCAGCTCAAACACGCCCCTCGGCGTGTGCATGTATTTATTAGTGGTCACCCGACTAATGGTGGACTCGTGCATACTCAGGTCTTCGGCAACGTCTCGTAAGACCAAAGGCTTTAGGTGGGCAATGCCTTTATCAAAAAAATCACGCTGAAACTTTATTATGCTCTCAGCCACTCGGTATATGGTGCGCTGTCTTTGATGGATGCTCTTGATAAGCCAAGCAGCAGAACGTAACTTGCTTTGGATATATTCCCTCGCCTGATCCGTAACATCACCATCCTTACTCAAAGCCTCGCGGTAGAAAGGGCTTATCCTTAGTTTTGGCATGCCGTCTTCGTTGAGGAGAATGACAAATTCATTGTCCACTTTATGGACATATATATCGGGGCTGATATATTGGATTTCCTCCTCGTCGTATTGCTTGCCTGGTTTGGGGTCTAGCCCTGTGATGATGTCAATGGCCTCTTTGATCTCTTCTGGCTTCCTGCCCGTGGCTTTTACAATGCTATGGTAGTTCCTATTTTCCAAGTCATGCAAATGATTTGTGATAATGTTTATAACCAAATCATCTTCGAGTTGCAGGTTCTTTCCTTGAATGAGTAGGCACTCTTGTAAGTCCCTTGCGGCGATCCCCGGTGGATCGAATTCCTGAATCAGCTGGAGCACCTCCTCCACACAGGGCTCGTCACACCCGGCCATCTCAGCGATCTCAGTTAAGGTAGCCTGCAAATATCCATCTCGGTCTAGGTTCCCAATAATCAGGGTACCCACTTCTTTTTGGGCTTCACTTGCACTTGAAAGGTGTAGTTGCCACAGTAGATGGGCGTCCAAGGAGGGCTTTTTAACCAAGCGGCTTTCTATAGAGGGTAGTTCCCTAGATTCTTCGCGCTCTACCCGCACCCGGGGGCCAGAGGTGTATTCTCCTAGGTATTCCTCCCAGTCGAAATCTTCTTTGGGCTTCTCATCGATGGTGACCTCAGAGACGTTTGCTTCACGATTGGCTGGTTCAGCCTGCTCTGCCTGCTCTTCAGATTCGGGTCCAGCTTCCTGGCCCTCCTCCAAGAGTGGATTACTTTGCAGTTCCTCGCTTATGGTTTCCAGCAACTCCAGACGGGAAAGCTGCAACAGCTTGATCGCCTGCTGCAACTGGGGGGTCATGATCAACTGTTGTGCGAGCTTTAAGTGCTGTCTAAGTTCTATTGCCATGGTTACCGCGTAAGGTTAGAGAGTGAACTCTTCTCCCAAATAGATGCGACGGGCGCGCTGGCTCGAGGCAATCTGGTCAGGGTCTCCTTCTTCTAAAATAGTACCTTCGTTTACTATATATGCGCGGTCGCAGACCTTGAGGGTTTCCCGCACGTTGTGGTCCGATATCAAAATCCCAATGCCCTTTTCCTTTAACTGGGCGACAATTGTCTGAATGTCTATCACCGCTAATGGATCAATACCAGCAAAAGGCTCATCCAGCAAGAGAAAGCTGGGAGAGGTCACCAGGGCTCGGGTGATTTCCACCCGTCTCCGCTCACCCCCTGATAGGGAATATCCCTTGCTGCGCGCCAGGTGTCCAACATTCAGCTCATCTAAAAGTTCTGAGAGTCGCTGTCGTCTTTCCTCCCGGCTCAAGCCCATAGTTTCTAGTATGGCCATAATGTTTTGTTCCACGGTCAACTTGCGGAAAATGGATGGTTCCTGGGGCAGATAAGTGATTCCCTCGCGAGCCCGGAGGTACATGGGCTGAGAGGAGACATCCTTGCCATCTAGAAATATCTGACCACCATCGGGGCGGATCAACCCCACAATCATGTAGAAGGTGGTGGTTTTCCCCGCTCCATTGGGACCCAGCAAACCGATAATTTCACCACGGTTAACCGCCAGGCTTATCTTGTCCACCACGCGCCGTTTGCGGTAAATCTTTACCAGGTCGGTTGCGACCAGTTTACCCAACTGTGGCTCGATCTTTTCCTGCTCTTCACTTTCCCTTATCGCTGGCTCGGTCAAAAGAACCTCCGCTACCAGAACTGTAAATGGTCGCTTCCACAGGCCGGGATGGACCTCCCTCTACCACACTTTTCTCGGTGTCTAGAAAAAGGGTAATTTTCTCTCCTTGAATAAAATCTTTGCCTTGTTCAACCCGGGGATTACCAGTGAGGACAATTTTGTTTTCCTCGTTAAAATAAACAACGTGTTCTCCGGTGGCTACAATTTTTTTCTGAGTAATGTGAACCCCACCGTCAACCTCTATCCTATCTACTTTTCCCGCCAGCCCCTCATTGTTTGGCTGGGAATCTTCCTTTTCTAAGTAAAAGATGGTCATCCGGTCTCCCCGGATTGTAAGTTCACCTTGCTTCGCTACCACATTACCGATGAAGATCACCTTCTGTTGCTGCTGGTATGCTTCAAGCCTATCGCTTACTATGTGGACAGGAGCATCCTTTGGAGCCTCAGTCTGCCCGTGGCTAAGCCCGCTGAACAGAAGCCACATGAGAGCCAGAAGAATTATTGAATAAGTGTACCTTTTGCATTTCTTGAGGACCAGATTATTCAAACAATTATTCCTCTGCTGGGCATCTAGGATACTTTCTGTTTTTGTCCGGTAAAAGGGCTAATCCCCTCAAGTTGGGTTCCCAGGTGACGCAAAACAGTCACAGACTTTTTTTCTATCTCGAGCCGCATGCCCTGGCCCTTGGTTGTGAGCCCTTGTCCCTTGAGGACGAACTCTTCACTCGTATGGATCAACTCCTTGTGTCGATCATAGAGCAGCCGATCCGTCGTAAGTTTGTAGCCCGTGCCGAAACTCACACCAACATTGCCACTTACCTCCATGTTATTGGTGTCGGTGTGTAAAACTCCCCTCTCCCCCAGCAGTTCAACCTGGCCACCATTTTTAAGGAAAAATACCGCCTTGACCTGGTCGAGTACGGTTTCTTTCCTGTCTTCAAAGTAAGTCGCTGTGTCTGCCCACACAGTCCAGCGAGCATTCCCTTTCTTGACGTCGCGGTATTCAAAATTGTTCAGAGTTAGATTGCCATCCTTGCTGGTCACCCCAGCTGCAATGGCCGGTAGACTATCTACTGCCGAGCGCACTTTTAACCCTACGAAGATCCCTATGACCGCAACAGCCATAGACAGAAAAAGGAGCCACCGAATGACTCGGATACGTTGCCAAAATTGCTGCACCATCTAATTCCAGCTCCAACAATTGAGACTCTCTTACCTCGGTTATGCAACTTCTGGGCCCATTGACTTCTTAGAGCAGGGCTCTTTATCACATATACCATAGCCCTTGACACAGTGTAAAGCCCGTTGTCACAGTAAAAAAAATAATAATATCAATAATTACAGTATATTAGATTTTTATCCCCCCTTGGGAATTATGCAAGTTCAGGATTGAAGTAGACCGCAGTTATCTCCTCCCACTTCCCCTGAACTTGGAGCAAAAATTCACAGACCTCTCGCACTGCGCCCCGGCCACCTTTGTTCAGGGTGCTGGCGTGACAATAGGGTAAAATATGAGAGGCGCCATCGGCAACCGTAACGGCCAATCCCACCCGTCTAAAAACGGGAACGTCTACCAGATCATCACCTACGTAGGCTACACTCTGGTCACCAAGCTCCCTTAGCTGCAAAATATGCTCATAGTCAGCCAACTTGTTTCTGCTTCCTTGCACCACAAGCTTAATCCCCAAATCACGAGCACGGTCGTCAACCACTTGCGACATCCTACCAGTGAGGAAGGCCGCCTCTATCCCAGCCCGCTGGAGCAAACGAATGCCGTGGCCGTCGTGAACATGGAAAACCTTACTTTCTTGACCATTGGCATGCCAAACAAGGGTTCCGTCGGTGAGCACTCCGTCCACATCCAAAACCAACAGTTTGATCCGAGCTGCCCTTCCTCTAACCTCTTCCTCGCTCCTCAAAAACTCCACCTATGGATCTCCAGTAGAACGGAAGCACAAAGGCTCAAGAGATTTGGGATGTGCGATGTGGGATGTGAAAT
>JASFKF010000281.1:0-4002 GCA_050118775.1 Syntrophobacterales bacterium | reverse complement strand
CCGAGTCTACTACCTGTTTCCGACCGACTTCTTTTGAACTCTAGCTCTTTCTAAAAGCAGAAAGGTGGGAAAATCACTTTCCTCTTTCATACTCGAAAGCGCCTATATCAGGAGAGGAGTCACGGCGCTTGCCGTCAAAATCGACCAAGGGAGCGCCCTCGGAGATTCCAGCATCAATGGCCAGGCTGGTTGGCGTTAAATGAAGATCAAAATTCTTCGGAGAGACGAATAGCTTGGTCTTTGAGGTAACCACCAGGGAATGCATATCCTGACCACTATATCTTCTCCAAACACCGGCTGCTATTTGTTCCAGCGAAAATTCGTCCTCATATCCAACATTGATTGATCGATCGGGGTTGTCATTGTGAAATATGTTATAGTCACCACGATATTTATTCGTATCTCGCTGCTCAAAGGTTAAGCCACTGTTGTTTCCACCGGCAAGTATACAGTTATTCATATGCAGAGAGTCTCCACCATTTTCCACCCAGATAGTGTAAGATCCAGAATCAAAAAATGTACAATTCCAAAGCGCTACAGTCCCTGGTTGTTGATCCCAGTCCAGTTCAACGTTGGAAGATTCGTTGTGATATCCCAGGCAGTTCAGTAGTACGATCTTATCTTCCCAGAGTTTATAGCCACTGTTGAGGCAGTCGTGTGCAGCACAACGGTTGAGTTTGGTGTCGCGAGCGCTGATGTCAAAGCCATCAGAGACACCATAAGCCTCACATCGGTTGAAAACGAAGCCGTGTTGGTTTCCATGGCCCAATGCAAAACCATCTACATTTTGACTGGGGTCTCGACCTGTATGAGCAATACAATCATTGAAGAAACCATTATAACAGCTCTTACCTCCGGAGGGGGATACATCGAATCCATAGAGATCAAAATGATGCACCTCCACCCTGTTTAGCTCAAAATCGTGGGTTCCGTCAGCAACTCCGATACCATACGTCACGTCGTGTATTTCGCAGTCGGAAATCTCTATATGTGCAGCCTTCTCTATCCAGATCCCATTACCACGCCAATTGCGAATTACTAGCCCATTAAGTTTTATATATGAGTGACCTATAATGAATCCGTTCTAGCTAGTCTCTACGTCTTTTCCGTCAATCACTGGCCTTTCGCCCGGGTAGCCCTCAAACACAATATATCCTGACTGTTGGTTACCCTTTCGCACGGTGGTTACAGATTCACTATAAATACCCTTTCTGATCTGCACCGTATCACCTGCGGTCATTTTGCGAGCGGCATGTGAGATTGTTAACCATGGTGAGTCCGCCGTGCCTGGATTCTTGTCGCTCGCAGATGCGTTATTTTGATCTACATAGTAGGTTTTTGCATAGCCCAGGTTTGAGGCCAGCAGTAAAATGACGAAACCGAGGGTCAGAAAATTCTTGCCGATGGATATTCTCCTCATGGACCACTCCGGTTTGCAAATCACAAGATTTGCGTGATTTTGAATTTAACCGTTGACGGTGACTCTGGAGCAGCAACGCTAACATGGCCGATTCAGCCGGTCAAACGCATTTCTTCGGCTGTTCGGAACAATTTGGGTGATGAGGCCAACCCTTGCGAGCCAATAAGAAACAGCGTGCCTCTATTCGAATCAAAGCCGTTTTGATTAAATGCCTGTGGCTCTATCTTATCCATCCGAACATCCTGCTCCCTTAAACACGCTGCTTGTTCAACTGAGGTCAACTGAAAGGATTTTTTCAGGCAGGTTGAAATTGCTGCCTGCTAATCGCATACTCTGAGCCTGTCGTAACGTCTGTCACGCCGGTGAACTTTAAGAGCCATGCTCTATTTTAAAAAAGAAAAGGTCAAAATTGTACCGATTTCCTCATTTCATTTCGTTTGGCCAAATCCTTTAAATCCTGTGTCTTCGGCATGCTTCCTCGAGGTTGGATAGTCTCTGCAATGCTTTGGCTTTACATCTTGAATGCGACAAATGTATTTATTCTTATTAGGCAGCTTTCGCAACCAGGGACATCTTTCTACCTGCTCGCCCGTAACTGGGCTAATCCATCCATGAGAACGAAGAAAATTGTAATCATCGATGACGATCCGGAAATTTGTGATGCCTTGAGCCAAATTCTCTCCCAGTACGGTTATCAGGTTTTTACTGCTCTGGATACCCGCAAAGGCCAGCAACTCTTTGTTAACACTCAACCGGATCTGCTCATCCTGGACATCATGATGGAAACTATGGATGAGGGATTAAACTTTGCCACCGAAATCAAAAAGAACGATGGAGTTTTCGGAGTGCCCATACTCATCGTTTCTGCCAGACCGCCGGTGGAAAAGGGTTATGGCCGAACCCTAGATGAAGATCTGGAATGGATTCATGCAGACATCTTCATGGAAAAACCCATCGAGCCAGAAGAACTTATCCATAATGTGAAGCTCCTCGTGAAAGACTAGTGTCACTTGATCGGTCTGCTCTCCTCCATCAGGCTTCCACCGAAACCTTGAACTCGCCTCGACTTGACATCTAACTGGTCAGGGTCTGCAATTAGTTTCACAAACGTACAATTGTCTTGACAAAAAAGACTGGTTGGAACGAAATGCATGCTAGTAAGGGCAAATCCTCATTCAGTATTTCTCCTGGTCCTATTCTCAAAGCCCAGTTCGTGTTATCTTTGTAATTAAATGCAGCTGCTTGAATCACAGAGTGAATCGCAGCAGGGTAATTTGGAGGAAATGAATGGGCAAAATAGCTATGTACCTTGCAACTCTCCTATTACTGCACGCGCTTCCAGTGCATGCCAATGAAGCCACGGACTATTTGGATCTAGGACTAAAAGCCACGGTAATCAGCAAAAAGATCGCATTTTTTACCAAAGCGTTGGACTTGGATCCGAAGCTGGCGGCTGCTTATGAAAAGAGAGGTATGCTCTATTACTATCAGAGGAAGTACGACAAGGTCATTCAGGATTACCAGGCATATCTTGACTTGGCGCCGGAAAAAACTCAGACCTACCGGATGCTGGGACTGGCTTACCTTAAAAGTGGAGATTATCAACCTGCCATCGCCCATTTCACTCGCTCCATAGAATTGGAACCACAGCATCCCGGGGGCTATGCTTACCGGGCGGAGGCCAATCGATTGTTAGGCAAGGATGAAGAGGCAATCCGAGATTCTACTGCTGCCATAGAGCTCAGAGGTGATACGCGAGCCAGGTCCGACGCCTATAGAACAAGGGCAATAGTCTATCGAAAAAACGGTCTCATGGACCTTGCCGTTGCCGATACCCGTTCCGCTTGGCAGGCAGACCCCAGATGGTCCTACTGGGCCCGATACTGGTATAAATATGCCAGTCCGGAGGAGCTGAGAGGAGCAGGACTGATCGGCATCATAGCCTTGGCCTTTGTCTTGATCTTTGGGCTAAAACTCAAGTCTCCCAAGAAAGATGACTAGCTTGCCGCTTTTGTGTTACTTCGTAGTTACCAGAATGATTGAAAAATAATCAGTAATGACCGCAGTAGTCTATTCGACCATTGTTATACTTTCTTTATACCTGGCCTTGGTTGCTCAGGGCTTTGTAATAGCTCTTGCTTTCATTGTCGGTGGAATTGCGTTTTTTGCTCTCCAGTGCCACTTTCACAAATACTATAACGACCTAGTAACGAACGACGAAATGGATGGTAATTCTGATTCCGACGACCATGACGACCACCTGAGATTGCCACCGGTTTGACAAACCATAGGTTCCCCTAATCGCCATCTCGCCCGTCTCGCTGGAAACTCCATGCCACTAGCCTTACCCCTTTCTACAGCCTGACTCCACGTTCGACTTCAGCGTATTTACTCAGCTCACCCACTAGGAACTCATAAGCATCGTCCACGGAATCGGTGCGGTGCAGCAACATCAAATCCTCAGAACTGATTGTGCCATAACGGATCAGACTATCGAAATTGATTACTTCGTTCCAATATTTCGTACCGAACAGAACCACAGGGAGGTGCTTGCGCATCTTGTGGGTCTGCAGCAGGGTCAA
>JASFKF010000280.1:0-4005 GCA_050118775.1 Syntrophobacterales bacterium | reverse complement strand
GTGCGGTCACCCTCGACGGTGCACATGCCGCAGCAACAATTAAAGTCAGAGAGAATAAGAACACCAATAGCTTGTCAACATGGTTATTCATCGCTGTCTTTCGGCAGTGTTTTTATTAAATTTGGGGTGGGTTTCTGTAGAAAGGAGTCAGTGGCCATAAATTGAACGGGAATTTATCTTTATCCTGCAAATTATATCTCCTGACTCCTTGCCCCATGCTCCAAGCTCTATGCCCTATGCCCTACGTTCCAATATCCCAGGAGGCCAGATACTTTTCTTGCTCTGGTAGAAGTGTGTCAATTTCAACTCCCATGGCGGTGAGCTTGAGCCTTCCAATCTCCAGGTCTATTTCCTCAGGCACTCCATAGACTTTCTTTTCCAGGGTAGCCCCTTTTTCTGTTACATACTCAGCCGCCAGTGCCTGGTTGGCAAAACTCATGTCCATGACACTGGGAGGATGTCCCTCGGCGGCAGCCAGGTTAACCAGCCGACCCTCCCCTAGTACATTAACACGCTTGCCATTTGACAAATGATATTCCTCAACGTTCTCCCTGATCTGTCGCTTTCCCTCGCTCATTTCAACCAAGGATTCCAGGTCGATTTCAACATTAAAATGTCCTGAGTTGCAGATGACGGCCCCGTCTTTCATTACGGCAAAATGCTCTTTCCGCAGAACCCTTATGTCCCCGGTGACAGTACAGAAGAAGTCTCCCAATTTGGCAGCCTTAAGCATGGGCATTACCTGATAGCCATCCATTACCGCCTCTAGGGCGCGCAAGGGATCAACCTCGGTGACTATTACCTTTGCCCCCATGCCGCTGGCTCTCATGGCTACCCCACGGCCGCACCAACCGTAGCCTGCCACCACAAAACTGGTACCGGCAAGCAAGCGATTAGTGGCCCTAATGATGCCGTCCACTGTGCTCTGACCCGTGCCATAGCGATTGTCGAAAAGGTGTTTAGTGTTGGCATCGTTCACCGCAATGATCGGATAGGCCAAAACCCCATTAGCTGCCATGCTCTTGAGCCGAATGACCCCGGTGGTGGTTTCCTCTGTCCCCGCCAGGATATCTTCCAAAAGTTCTCGTCTCTCTGCATGGATTGTGCTCACCAGATCAGCCCCATCATCCATGGTAATTTGAGGCTTTACCTCCAGGGCCTGGTTGATGTGGCGGTAGTAAGTGTCCCTGTCCTCACCCTTGATGGAAAATACTGGGATGTTTTCAGCCGCAACCAGGAAAGCGGCCACGTCATCCTGAGTACTCAGGGGATTGGATGCACACAACCGCACCTCTGCCCCGCCCGCTTTGAGGGTCTGCATTAGCACAGCCGTTTCGGTGGTAACGTGCAGACAAGCGGCGATCCGCACTCCTTTCAGCGGTTTTTCTTCAGAAAAGCGGTCCTTGATGGCATTGAGCACAGGCATACCCTGAGTTGCCCATTCCACTCGATTTCCACCCTTTTCCGCCATTGCAAGATCCTTTACATCATATTCCATTCTTATCTAGTCCTCCTGTAAAATACGCACAGTCTCAGTACTTTTAAATTTTCGGGTTACGCTATGCTCTATGCCCTATGCCTCAAATCCCCGCCTTCTCCCTAAGGTCGTCCACTTTGTCAGTGTACTCCCAGGTAAAATCAGGATCATTGCGGCCAAAGTGGCCATAGCAAGCCGTCTTTTTATATATGGGCCTCAGCAGCTTGAGATGCTTGATTATCTCAGCCGGTTTGAAGCTAAAGGTGTCACGTACTATTTCCGCAATTCGGTCGGGAGGAATCTTTCCGGTACCGAAGGTGTCAATCATTAAACTCACGGGCTCGGCAACACCAATGCAGTAGGCAACCTGCACCTCGCACTTTTCTGCCAGTCCGGCGGCAACAATATTCTTGGCCACGTATCGAGCCATATATGAACCGCTCCGGTCCACCTTGGAAGGATCCTTACCTGAAAAACAACCACCGCCGTGGCTCCCCTGTCCGCCGTAAGTGTCCACGATTATCTTACGGCCGGTAAGACCACAATCTCCCATGGGGCCACCTATGACAAATCGACCTGTGGCATTGATAAAGTACTTGGTCTGATCATCAAGCATATTCTCTGGTATCGCCTTGCGGATCACTTCCTCAAGGATCCCCTCTCGGATGGTGTCGTACTTCACTTGGGGAACATGTTGAGCCGCTACAACTACGGTGTGAACTCTCCTGGGCGTGCCGTTTTCATACTCCACTGTCACCTGTGACTTACCGTCCGGGCGCAGGAAGTCCAAAACACCGCTCTTACGGGTCTCTGATAGCCGTCTTGTTACCCGATGGGCATAGTAGATTGGCATGGGCATAAGAACCGGAGTCTCGCTGCAGGCATAGCCGAACATAAGCCCCTGGTCTCCAGCGCCCTGCTCTTCGAAAAGACCCTCACCCGCCGTTACTCCCTGGGAGATATCCGGCGATTGTTTGTCAATGGATGTGAGTACCGCACAGGTTTCCCAATCGAATCCCATGCCGGAATTGTTGTAACCAATATCCCTGATTGTATCTCTGACGATCTGCGGCATGTCCACCCAACAGGTTGTGGTAATTTCGCCAGCAATTATGGCCATCCCTGTGGTCACCATGGTTTCGCAAGCCACCCGGCACTGTTTATCCTCGGCCATGATGGCGTCCAGAATTCCATCAGAAATTTCGTCGGCTACTTTGTCCGGGTGTCCTTCCGCAACCGACTCAGAAGTGAAAAGGTAGTGGGTTGTAGACATTTAATTCGCCTCCTTAATGTTATCTTTCAGGTAAATCTGTCTCCCCTGCGCTGCTGGCTTCTGTCCTACTGTTGCCGGCGGCTTGCATGGACTTGTCCTCAGATTCTCGCCTCATTGTCTCAGCGTCTTCACACTGGGCAGAGGTTTCAAGCTGTCCACTTTGCGCCAGCATTTGCTGCACTCTTGCATTGCGTTGCTTCCTGCCGAATAGAAATTGGGGGACCTTTCCTCCAGGCTCGACAACGCCACCGGAGATTAGTAACTTAAAGGCATCTTCAACACTAATATCCAGCGAGATCGTGTCTTCTTCAGGAATCACCAAATAGAACCCTGAAGTAGGATTAGGGGTGGTGGGCAGGAAAACGTTTATCGTTTTCTTCTCGGTCTTCTCCTCTATTTCTCCATATGTTTTTCCGGTTACAAAGGCTAAAGCCCATACGCCCTTGCGGGGATATTCAACTAGGATAGCACGCTTGAACGCATAGGGCGTGTCGCCGAACATCGCCTGGATGACCTGTTTGACCGCTGCGTAAACAGGTCGCACCAGGGGAATGCCGGAGAGGATGTATTCTCCAAAATGCACCACCCGTCGCCCAATGTAGTTCTTCACTAAAATCCCGGTGATCATGATAAGAACAATGGCAAGGACAAGTCCGAGACCGGGAATTTTGAAGGGTAAATAGGTATGGGGGTGAAATTTCGGGGGGATTATAATGAGCAAACGATCAATGAGCCGTAGAATGGCTGTGATCACAAACACGGTCACGCCCAGCGGGACGATGACGAGGAGACCGGCCAAAAAGTAGCCACGAATCTGGGCTTTAAACCACTTGAACATGCTCATCTATTATTTAGCCCCACCACCTGGCCGAGGTCGATTTTTTTCATCCACCGAAATGACCTTGGGCTGATGGGTTGCTAATTCCTCTTCATTCAGCAAAGCGTAGGTAGCGATAATAAGCAGATCACCCGGTTGACCCTTGCGGGCAGCCGCACCGTTGAGGCTGACTTCGCCTGATCCCTCTGGAGAGGCAATGGCATAAGTGTCAAATCTCTCCCCATTTGCAAGGTTGTAGACTGCCACCTTTTCGTGCAGGGCAATGTCTACTTCCTTCATCAAACTCCGGTCGATACTCAAGCTGCCTTCGTAGTCCAATCGGGTGGCCGTAACCCGTGCCCGATGAATCTTGGCTTTCAGGAAAATCCGTTGCATGACCCCATGACCTCCGTGCCCTTGAGAATTCAATCTCCATCC
>JASFKF010000279.1:0-4012 GCA_050118775.1 Syntrophobacterales bacterium | reverse complement strand
CCGGCATGCAGTAGACTCTGCTTTGACCATCTTCCTCCCAGTTCTCCTCGAGGGCTATTAACCCCTCGTATCTTTCGGGCATAAGCACGAACTCGTGGGGAGATCCATAGATTTCCGGGTAAGCATTGCGAAAAAGATCGGCCGCAGAGTCTATCAGTTTTTTGGAAAGAACTTTCACCTGGAACCTACCGCCCTCAAAAGGCTCAGATTCAAATTTCCTCCAAACGACTTTTTTTTCTCTTGTGGGTCTAGTTTTGCAACTAGTTGCCATGTCTCTGTAATGACTACCGAGTTCTGTCATGTTTTGTCCTCGCTAGTTTAAGGTTAGCAAACACTTTGAGGTGTAGGGATTTCCAGGAGAAAATGGGGGAACTAATTTTAGATATTGGCAAAAAAACCGCGAAGAAGCAACCCGAGACAAGGCAAAGGACAAGGTATTTGGTCAGTGGCTGATTTTCAGTGGAAAAATCAGCCACTCAATGCTATCCCACTATTTTTTTCAGGGCAGCCACGGTCTCTTCCGGGTCCGGGCGAACCGTGTAGTCAGCATTGATTGCTGCGTGTCGAATGATGCCATTTTGATCTATAATCAGACTAGTCGGCAGGGGTAGTGTCCAGGAATCGTCTCCGTTGTATTTTGGCAGATCAAGGTCAAATTTCAAATACACTCCTCTAAGGGCCTCAGACAATTGGAATTTGAGACCATAGCGCTGTGCCACCTGGTTGCCTGGATCACTGAGTATTTCAAAGGTCAACTTCTTTTCCTCTAGGAGTTCTCGATTGTATGTCTGCAGTTGAGGTGAGATGGCGATAAATGTAGCTCCCAGCGCTTTGAATTCCCCAGCTGCTTTCTTGAGAGCGTCCAGCTCCAAGTTGCAATAGGGTCACCATTTGCCCCGATAAAAACTGAGAACAACTGGACCAAGAGCAAGCAAGTCTTTCAAAGAAAATTCCCGGCCGTCAGCGTTCTGCAATGAAAAGTCCGGGGCTTGGTCACCAACTTTTACAGTGCTATGGAGAATTCCCGATTTTTCAAGGTCGGCTGTGGCCCGATGCATGATCTCAACAATTTCTTTAGGTGCTTGGGCCTCAAAACCATTTTTCAATCGATTCAGTTTTTCTTGCAGTCCCATAACTGTACTCCTATGATAAATAATCTCAGACAACACCAATTTGACAAAGCTTATCTATGCCTTTTCCCAACAAATGAAGCGCAACCATTGAACAACTACCATACGGAGGAAAAGATAATCTCTAGAATGGTTAATTCAACATAGGGGATTTAATTTGGCTCACTTTTTATGATAGGACATGGGGCTAGAGCTTGAATTCATTTTCATCTTCTCTATGATAGACTCTGTAGACACTATTTTGTCAAAGCCCACAAAATAGAAAACAAATCTCAGGAAATGGAAGGAGTTACATGTTTGAACAAATATTGCGCGAACAACTATATGGAGCTTACAAGAACCGCGGGATGATGTACTATCATATCTTTCAGGAATTGAGGAAAGAGGTGGGGGACGAAAAAGCAGCAGATGTCATGAAAAGGGGAATCTACAAGCGCGGCCTCGAAATCGGCAAGAAGTATAAAGAGTTTGCGCCCGCGGATCTGGAGGGGGTGAAGAATGCTTTTTTGGCTGGCTCAGCCGACCAGGGCAAAATGTTCCAGCCTGAAGTACTTCGTTGCGATGGGGAAGGATTGGACATCCATATGCGTAACTGCCCCCTGAAGGAAGCCTATGAGGAAGCGGGATTAAGTGATGAGGAAATTGCCACAATGTGCCATATTGCTGCTGCGGTTGACTACGGGACCTTCGAAGGAGCCGGTTTCCGGTTTTTTGCCGAGACTTGGAAGCCGGGAGAGGCAGGCTGCTGCCGTCTTCACATAAGACCGGGGAAATGAGGCCCAAAGCATGGGGCATGGAGCATGGGGCATAGAGAGAGTAGCCACGAGTCAGAATTCAGAATCCGCTAGACTTATGTTGGAGTGATGCAATGTTGGCTTGGAAGGGAAGAGAAGACTTTTCCCTCCAGTTATCTCCTTGGCCCCATCGTTCCAAGCTTCCATTATTCCAATATTCCGATTAGGAGTTTTTATGTTCGATTGTGCCTACCTAATTGAGATCCTTACTCCCAAACGGGCAACTCTGGGCGATTTAGAGGAGAGGATGAGCACTTTTGCTGAGAGGTACCGCAAGATCTTCGACTCTGGCAGTGGGGTTGCCATCCCGGACAACCCCATGGGACAACCCAGGTACAGCCTACTGGAAGTAATAGAATTCTCTGGTCTACCGGTTCATCCCCCAAGAACCGTGATGAACCTGAACACCTTTCATAGCAAGGCAGAGCTTGACGGCATGCTGAATCAAGCTTCGAATTTGGGTTTGGAATACATCCTCGTTGTCAGAGGCGACGGAGGTCCGGCCTTGCCAAAGCTCGAGCCTGAGAGCATAGGTAGCAACAAGAGTGTTGCCACCTCAATTGATCTGATCAGATACATAAATAGTGAATATTCGGGTGTATTTATCACAGGTGCGGCCTTTAACCAGTACAACCCCGTAGATTTTGAGTCTGACAGGCTGAAGCAGAAGATTGATGCAGGAGCTAAATTTGTCATTACCCAACCAGTGCTGGGAAAAGACCCGAACGTGGACTTGCTCGGAGATTTCAACATCCCAGTGGTTATCGAGGCTTGGATGTCGGAAAAAGTGGATTTACTGTTAAGAAGTGTGCGAAGGGAGAAGGACAAACGGGCTGAAGGGTACGATCCGCTGAAGAACCTGCACACTCTCCACCAGGCCTATTCCAAGAACTGTGTATATCTATCCATGCTGAGCTTCAAGCAGGATTGGAAAAGTATTCTGCCCAGGTTGTAAGAAAAAGGCTCAAGGCATAAGGCATCAGGCTCAAGGCGCAAAGAAGTTCGTATTAAGCCTTTTGCCCTGAACCCTGTGGTTTTTGCCTTGCCTTCAACAGAATGGATTAATCATGGACATTAAACCGATTACAGGTGAAGAAAGAAACCTTGGCGGAGTGGATTATTTTCTCTTATGGGCCGGTGTAGCTATTTCTTTGGCCGAGATCTGGGCCGGTGGTTTTCTCTCCCCTATGGGTTTCTGGTTGGGTTTCTGGGCCATCATTATTGGGCACCTTATCGGCAACACCTTCATGGCTTTGGGTGGTGTCATCGGCTCGGATTACGGCATCATGTCCATGGTATCTGTGAGACCATCTTTCGGTATTCTCGGATCTAACCTGGCCGCGGTGTTGAATATTATCCAGCTCATCGGCTGGGCCTCCATAATGTTGATCATAGGCGGTCGGGCCGGGGCCATGCTGGGCAAACCCATCGGGGGCATCCTGGCCTCAAACCACTTCTGGATTGTGGCCATAGGGCTCGGCACCCTTATTTGGGCCTTTTACACTGGCAAACCTATTTGGAAAATTATGCAGAAGGCAGCGGTAATCGGCTTGCTGCTCATCGTCATATTGATGACCTGGGTTTCCATTGAGGAATTTGGCGGTGGCTTTTTGGCCGTCAAACCGACAGCTATGCCATTCATGATCGGCCTGGATCTGGTTATAGCCATGCCCATATCCTGGATGCCGCTGGTGTCGGACTATTCACGATTTTCGAAAAAGACGGCGCCGGCGTTCTGGAATACCTGGTGGGGCTATTTTCTCATTTCATCCTGGATGTATGTCCTAGGGTTGATGGCCACCTTGGTCACCGGAGAAACCGACCCGGGAGCCCTAATCTTGCAAATTATGGGCAGAATAGGCCTTGCTATTCCCGCCCTGATTCTGGTGGTATTTTCAACCATTACCTCTGATTTTCCAGATATTTATTCTGCTACCTGCTCCATGCTAAACATCTCGAGGAGAATAAGCGCAAGAACTATTATGTGGATTGCCGGTATCCTATCAATTTTGGTGGCACTGGTCTTTCCCATGGAGCAGTACGAAAATTTCCTCTTTTTTATTGGTGCCATGTTTGTGCCTCTCTTTG
>JASFKF010000278.1:0-4021 GCA_050118775.1 Syntrophobacterales bacterium | reverse complement strand
CACAGTTGCAATGGATTCCGATTGAACTGTGGATAGGAGGGTAGCCAGCCAAGCCTGGCGGCAATTACGTTATAGTCAGCCAAGTGTTTATCTACCCAGTTCTCGGCCAAGGGTGAGCCTATGTGGCTAGCGTCAAAGGTCTCGTAGCGGTATTGGTTAGTGGCAAAATAGTAAAAGGAGGTGCCATTCTGCTGTCTCGGCGGCCTGCGCCAATCCAAGCCAAAGGCGATGGCAGCCCAAGATGCCTGGGGACGAAGCTTTTCCTGACCAACGTAATGGGCCCAACCGCCACCATTCACCCCCTGACAACCACAGAGAGTAGTGAGGTTGAGGATAGCCCGATAGGTCATATCGTTGTGGTACCAGTGATTGGTGCCGGCACCCAGGAAAATCATGGACTTTCCTCTAGTTTTGTCCGCATTCACAGCGAATTCCCTAGCTACCCGGATAACGTCAGCTTGGGGGACTCCGGTTATCGATTCCTGCCAGCCGGGTGTGTATGGTTTATCCTCCTCATAGTCCTTGGCAACCTCTCCTCCCTGCTCTCTGTCGACCCCAAGGTTTGCGGCCATGAGATCAAAGACCGTGGTAACCGTGATCTCCTCGCCGTCCTGGATTATTTTTTTCACCGGGACTTTGCCGATCCTTACCCTTCCACCCTGGAAATCAAAAAAGGGAAAGCCAACAGCAATCCAGCCATCATTTTCCTCAGCAAAGCTCAAGAGCGGGTCCACCGATTCCCCGCTCACCGAATCCAGCTGGTGAAGATTCCACCGTCCTTCCTCGTTCCAGCGGAAACCTATGCTGCCGTTGGGCACTACAAAGCTTTTGCTGTTGACGTCGTAGTAGAGCGTCTTCCAATCTCCGTTGTTCTGGTCAAAGCCGAGGTCTGAGGCTCTTAAAAACCGTTCAGAAACGTAATGGTCATCTTTTGCTTTTAAAACCACGGCAAAGGGAAGGTCGGTATAAGCTTTCGCATAGGAAGTGAAATACTCGGACGGCCCCTCGAGATAGAATTCCTTGAAGATGACAAAGGTCATTGCCATGGCCAGGGCGCTGTCGGTCCCCGCCTTCGCCGGTAGCCAGGTGTCGGCAAATTTCACATATTCGGCGTAGTCCGGTGCTACTGCTGTAACCCTCGCCCCCCGGTAGCGTGCCTCGGTAAAGAAATGGGCGTCGGGAGTTCGGGTCATGGGCAGGTTGCTTCCCCAGACTATCATGTAACTGGACTCATACCAGTCAGCGCTTTCTGGAACATCCGTCTGTTCGCCCCAGATTTGGGGAGATGCGGGGGGCAGGTCACAGTACCAGTCGTAAAAACTAATTAAGGAACCGCCTATAAGAGAGAGAAAGCGTGCGCCCGAAGCGTAGCAGACCATGGACATGGCTGGGATTGGGGTAAAGCCGAATATTCTTTCTGGTCCGTATTTCTTTATCGTATAAACTGTGGATGCCGCTATGAGAGTGGCAGCTTCATCCCAGGAAACACGGACAAATCCTCCTTTACCCCTGGCCCGCTGGTACTTTTTCCTCTTTTCTTCATCCTCCACAATACTCTGCCAGGCAGCCACAGGATCACCCTCGGAATTGACTTGATCTCGCCACATATCCAATAACACCGAGCGAATGTATGGGTATTTCAGCCGAACCGGGCTGTAAGTGTACCAGGAGAAAGTGGCTCCCCGTGGGCAGCCCCGAGGCTCGTGGTCGGGTAAATTGGGTCCACAGCTTGGATAGTCGCCTTTTTGGGTCTCCCAAACTATGATGCCGTCCTTGACGTAAACATCCCAAGAACATGAGCCTGTGCAATTAACCCCGTGGGTAGAACGGACCTTCTTGTCATACTGCCATCTTTTTCGATAGAAATTTTCCCAATCCCGCTCTCCACAGCGGACCTCAGCCCAGCCCCCGGCAAGGGCTTCCTTTTCGCAGCTATCCCGAGGTCTGAGAAAGCGAAGAGAGGACAGAAGGTTTCTCTTTGCCATGGGTTTCCTCCATGCATGAGAATGTTGATGAAATTTTGCGCCGCTTAGTTGATATTTATTTTCAGTTGTTCAACTCTTTGAACCTGGTTTGCATCCTTAAAATTCATGGATTGTATTTGGGGTAACTTTGTCTCCGTCTTACGATTGATCATAGTATACTTGTGGAAAAGACCCTTTACTAATGAGTTAGAAGTAAATGGGCTATGCTGGTCAGCAGGGCAGATGGGTAGTGAAAATCGGTCAGCTGAAATTGGAAAGCCTTTTTCAGAATGAGGTGGGAGCGAATACATAGGTTTCGCTTCTCACCAGGATGTAGAGCAAAACTTAAGAATCTCCATAACTCTCCTTTCTAGTTTCTCTTGTCTTTACTCAGGACTCACTCTTCCCAGTGGATAGCTTCCATTGGACAGGAGTCGATCGCTTCCTGGATGAGATCTTCGGGACCTCCTTCAGGTTTGATTACTTCTGATTTCCCTTTTTCCTCATTGAGCTGGAAAACCTCAGGACAAATTCCCTCACAGGTTCCACAACCGATGCACTCGTCCTGGTCAACACGAACTTTGCGGGTCATATGCTTACCAACCTCTCAAAATCCCCCCGCCCGCCTCGCCTAAGTCCGCCTCAGGCGGACGATAGCGGGCAGGCCCAGCCCCCCTTTATTAAAGGGGGGCTCCGATAAAATTCATTTCAATAATTGGTAAAGACCCCCTTTTGTAAAGGGGGATTTGTTGCTAAATTATCCTAATATCGCCTTCAAATCCTCGTCCGGCGTGGTAATGGGCTTGATGTCAAAGTTCTTGACCAAGACATCGAGGACATTTGGGGAGACAAAAGCCGGTAGCGAAGGTCCGAGGCGAATGTCCTTGATGCCCAGATGGAGCAAGGAAAGGAGAATTGCCACTGCCTTTTGCTCATACCAGGAACAAATTATGGACAGGGGCAAATCATTTACCCCTACTTTAAAAGCGTTGGCCAGGGCCACGGCAATCTGGATTGCTGAATGGGCATCATTGCACTGACCGATGTCCAGCAACCTCGGGATTCCACCGATGTCGCCCAGGTCCTTGTCGAAGAAGCGAAACTTGCCACAAGCAAAGGTCAAAACCACGGTATCCTGGGGAACCTTTTCCACAAACTCGGTGTAGTAATTCCGACCTGGCTTGGCTCCATCGCAGCCTGCCACCACAAAGAAGTGACGGATGGCTTTGCCCTTTACTGCCTCAATTACCTTATCGGCAACGCCTAAAACGGTATTTCTGGCAAAACCCACCATTACTTCCTTGCCGTTTTCATCCTCCTGGAATCCCGGTAAGGCAAGGGCTCGATCAATGACCGGCTGAAAGTTGCGGTCCGATATATGGGCTATTCCCGGCCAGCCAACCAGGCCACAGGTAAAGATGTTATTTCTGTACTCTTCCTTGGGTCTCTGAATACAGTTTGTGGTCATCAGGATGGCACCAGGGAATTTAATGAATTCTTTACCCTGATTCTGCCAAGCCGTGCCGTAATGACCGTAAAAATGCTCGTATTTCTTTAGCTCCGGGTATCCGTGGGTAGGTAGCATCTCGCCGTGACTGTAGATATAGATACCCTTGCCCTCGGTTTGCTTGAGTAACTCTTCGAGGTCCTTAAGGTCGTGACCTGAGACCAGAATGGCTTTGCCTTTCTTGTGTCCAAGGGGCACCTTTGTTGGCACAGGGTGACCGTAAGTTCCAGTGTTTCCCGCATCTAAGAGTTCCATTGTCCTGAGATTTATTTCACCGCACTTGAGGGTCAGACCAACCCAATCTTCTAGTCCGAGATCGTCTCTCCACAGGGCCGCAAGACCCTCGTGGACGAAGCCATAGACTGCGTCGTCCTCTTGCCCAAGAATCTGAGCATGATCAGCGTAAGCAGAAATCCCCCTAATGCCGAACAGCACCGTATGCTTCAGCGAGAGAATATCATCGTTGCCAGCGGGATAGGACTTGATACCCACTGCCTCTCCCTGCTGAATTAGTCCATCTAGGGTGGCCTCGGGTTTGAAGGTGGCGGGG
>JASFKF010000277.1:0-4022 GCA_050118775.1 Syntrophobacterales bacterium | reverse complement strand
GACCTATTACCTTCCGAGACTCTGTACTCCATGCTCTATGCCCTATGCGAGAGAGCTACCCGCCAGATAGCTCTCGTTTAATCTTGATCGCTTCTTGGTAGACTAATCGTTTGCTTATGCCACTCTCTTGAGCTACCTCGGCCACGATTTCCTTTAGGGGACGGTTATCCGAAGTCAGGCAAACTCTTAATTGTTGAAGGAGGGAGTCATCTGGCTGTGGCCTCGCGCTTTCTGCCCCGGCGACCAATAGGGTAATCTCGCCACGAGCCTCTCGCGGCCAACGGTCTATGGCCTCATCGAGACTTCCCCTAAAAATCTCCTCATGGATCTTGGTCAACTCCCTGGTCACGGCCACTCTACGATTTCCCATTATTTTCCTCATGTCTTTCAAACTAGATCCAAGCCGCCTGGGTGACTCAAAGAGAACCAGAGTTTCTTCAGCCTTGGCATAATTAGTGAAAAACTTACGGCGAGCAGCAGGGCGATTTGGTGGGTAGCCTAGAAATATAAAGGGCTGAACGGGGAGGCCTGAAACAGTCAGTGCCGTGGTAACTGCAGAGGGTCCGGGAATGGGACTTACCTGAATATTTTCAGAGACGGCGAGACGGATCAGGTCCATCCCCGGGTCGGATATGGTAGGGGTGCCAGCGTCTGTGACCAAAGCCACCGACTTTCCGCCAAGGAGCTCACGGATCAATCGAGGCCCCCGGGTACGCATGTTGTGCTCGTGGTAGCTGAGCAGGGGCTGGGAAATACCATGAGCGTTCAAGAGTTTCAGGGTGTGACGGGTGTCCTCCGCAGCTATTAGATCAACTTCCCCAAGCACCCGCAGGGCCCTGAGAGTTATATCCTCGAGGTTGCCGATGGGCGTAGCTACGATATAAAGAATGCCAGGATTGGTAGGCATGGTCCTCAAACTTCTCTAAAAAGGGGTTCTTGGTTTTGGCACCAAACAAATTGTTGACCACAGATGTGTGATCTGCGATGTGGGATGTGAGATTTAAAGCATCCTTTAACCCACATCTCAGATCTGCAGATTGCTGTTGGCCGCCCCAATTAAAAAAGCTGACAGCTGAACGCTGATGGCTTCAATAGGTTGAATCAAAGGCGTTTTCGATAACTTCGAGATGTGGTGAACCTTGCATACGGCTGATGGTTACCACATCGAATCTAGCGCTTGCCTCCGTAAGGTTGTGTTGCTGGAGGTAATGCCAGGCAACTTGGCTGAGTTTTCGTTGTTTGGCAGGCGTTAAAGCCAGCTTGGGCGAACCGAAACTCTCTGTACTTCTAGACTTCACCTCCACAAAGACCAAGACTCCCCGGTGGCGGGCGATGATGTCGATCTCACCGAGAGGACTACGATAATTTCGGCAGACAATGCGGTACCCTAATCGTTTCAGGTGGCGGACAGCAAGTTTTTCGCCCTCCAACCCCTGAAGGGAGTATACTCTAGAACGACTTCCTCTTTGCTTGCCGTCTTGAACCATTATAGTTGCTTTAGAACCAACCGGTGGCTTTCGCGGGGCTACAAGGTATTTCGCTTGGCAGTATTAGAGGGCACACCACGAAAAGTTTGCCGATGAAGAGGGCAGGAGCCGAAGCGAGCTAGGGCGTTGCGGTGCTCCTTGGTACCATAGCCCTTATTCTGAGCAAAGTTGTAATGGGGATAGCTCTGGTGATGAGCGACCATTATTGCGTCCCGATGCACCTTGGCCACAATGGATGCGGCTGCCACCGATATGCTTAACTGGTCTCCACGTTTTAGGGCTTGTTGCGCCAGTTGGATTTCCACTTCCCAAGGTCCGTCAATCAAGATGAAATCAGGAAGGGGTTTGATCTGCGCAATTGCCTTATGCATGGCCTTCAAGCTGGCTGCGAGAATGTTGGTGCGGTCGATTTCCGCCGCGCTTACCTCTCCGACGCTGATATCTGTGGCAACAGAGCAGATCTTTTCATAGCAGGTTTGGCGCTGGGCAGGGCTGAGTTGCTTTGAATCGCGGACGTTTGGGAGGTCTACTTCGTAGGGCAGCACCACCGCTGCCGCTACCACAGGACCGGCGAGGGGACCACGGCCTGCCTCATCTACTCCAGCTATGCGGCGGAAATTACGCTGATGAGCCCTGCGCTCAAAGTACCAGGGGTCGCGAGGATCTTCAGTAAACAGCGATGATTGTGGCGGCCGCCTGGCCATGGTTGTAGGCTTTCGGCTTTCAGCTGTCAGCTTTCAGGCTGGTGAAGGGTGAACGGTGAACGGTAAACGGAAAAGACGTACCATTTCGTCGGCTTACCGTTTACCGTTTACGGCTTACCATCATTATCGAGGTCGTAACTCGCGGATGCGGGCAGCTTTTCCTCTCAATTTGCGCAAATAATAAAGGCGCGAGCGTCGCACCCGGCCGCGGCTAACCACCTCGATTCTGTCGATCATGGGAGAATGGAGTGGGAAGATTCGCTCCACCCCAATACCATAAGAGATCTTTCGGACGGTAAAGGTTGAGTTTATCTTTCCTTTGCGTTTTCGTATGACCACACCCTGGAAAATCTGAATGCGCTCTTTGTCTCCTTCTCGAATTCTCACATGAACCTTTATCGTATCCCCTGGTTTGAACTGGGGGATATCTGTCCGCATCTGTTCTCTATCAAGTAATTGCATAGTGTCCATTAATCTCTCCTCACCTTGAACTGGAGTCCATTATCCAGTATCTAGCATCAAGCATCCAGCCTACCGCTCACAGCTGCTAACCTTCATTTATTCTCCCCATCAGCCTGTCTAAGATGATGGCGACTGCAGAGCGCACTGACAAATGATTGTAGTCAGATAATCCTCTTATGGGTGCCAAGCGGCTGTCCGCCATGGCCAGCACCTCCTCGGTTAGCCCCCATCCCGTGCCAAACAATATAAGGAGAGGATTACCCCGATGGATTTTTTCTCTGGCCTCCGAATAGCTCAGAGTGGCGTCAGCCAGAGAGGCACTGGTTACCAACAGTTCGGGTTTTTGGCCACAATCAGTTTCAATAATTCCAACTACTTCAGCCAAGGAAACAGCTGGAGTTACCAACTCTAGGGCTTGCTTTCTTTCAGGATGCCTAGTCGACCCATATCCCTCCCGCCAGTGGGACAAGAGCCTTTGGATTAACTGATGCTGATCTTCCAAGGGGGTGACCAAGTAAAAGCGGTTCACTCCGTAGGTGAGAGCAGCACGAGCGATGTCGTGAATGTCCAGATTGGTAAAGGCAGAGACAATGATTTGGCGCTCACGGTTGTACACAGGGTAGTGGAGCAATGCCACATGGACATTCATTTGTTTATTACGACGATTAGACAATTAGTTAATTAGAAAATTAGATAGCGGATAAACTAATTCACTAATCCCCCTCCTCCCGGATGGCTTCTGCCAGAAGCTCCTCATCCTCCGGACTGAGTTGGTTTTTTTCCAGAAGGTCTGGTCGCCTCTGCCACGTACGCAAAAGGGCCTGTTGACGGCGCCAACGTTGAATGGCGCCATGATTGCCCGAAAGAAGTATATCCGGCACCCGATGGTTTTCAAAGATTTCAGGCCTGGTGTACTGTGGGTACTCCAGCAAGCCGGTGGTGAAACTCTCTTCGTTCAGGGACTCGTCACTGCCTAGTACACCCGGAAGCAGTCTGGCCACAGCGTCCACAATAACCAAGGCCGGAAGCTCGCCTCCGGTGACAACATAGTCGCCAATAGAGACTTCGTCGTCTACGTAATGATTACGAATCCTCTCATCAACTCCTTCATATCGACCACAAACCAGGCATACATGGTTCAGCCGACTGAGCTCAAAAGCAATTTTTTGGTCAAAAAGCCTACCCTGAGGGCTCAGGAGTATTACCCTGGCAGCGGGGTCGTTTTCCCGAAGATTGCCGATAGACGCCGCAAGGGGTTCGGGCTTCATGACCATGCCGCTGCCGCCGCCGAAGGGCCGATCATCGGTAGTTCGATGTTTATCGACAGCGTAATCGCGAATATTGATGACCCTGATGTCAATGAGCTTTC
>JASFKF010000276.1:0-4024 GCA_050118775.1 Syntrophobacterales bacterium | reverse complement strand
AATTCCTTGGGCCAATATATTACACTACAAAGTCGCCCCCTGTCTCTTACCCCCCTACGCTTTAAGTGCCTAAAATCGCGTGGTTTATTGTATCATCCTCAGCCCTCAGTCCGGTTGCAACTATATGATAGGTAGCCTTGCGGGTAGCATGAATCCTCTTGACCTTTGCTCTTCTCAGTCGGAGTCTTCCGCCACTGAGCCAAGCAATAATTCTAGGTTGCCAAGAAAATACGGATTCCTTGGCTCCAGTTTTTATTCTCAACATCTTGTGCCTGAACAAATCTTGGGGAAGTGTGAATTAAGGGATGTAATCTACAGTTTCTCCCAGTTCCTCATAGAAACCTGATGTTTTCACTTTCGAAAAAAAGTTTGATATTTAGAAAAAAATGGTAGTTTTTGTATTGACGGAATTTTGGCTCGACTGTATCCTGATTTTAAGCTATCTTTTTCATCAAGCCTTAACCAGATAGTTTTTTGGGACTAACAAATGAACCTAAAAATGTGCCAGCCTGACTCTTAATGGAACATTCTTCAGTTCTATTGAGAGTCCAAAATATTAGCTAAGATTCTCCTGGACTTAGTATAAAATCGGGTTTCACATAATCTCCGTAGATACTAATCATTTTCTGTTCCATAGACACTCCAATTGCCGTCGCGCATTTGTTCGCAAGTAGATTTACCTCTCTCACCTCTTTGCCTTTCAGTTCATGTTAAATCTAGATGCTCCAGAAAAGAAATTCTTTAGTTTGAAATAATTGCTATCAGTTCTGATTTGAGGCTCGCCTTCATTTGGGAAAAGGTAGCCAAGTTTGGCGTGAAACATGTGTTGAGCGACGAGAATAATTCCTTAACCCCTAGCTAGGCAACAAAGATTAGGAGGTGGATACCATGTCCGATCAGAACAAAGTAACAATTAGAAATATTTTGCAGTCGGTCCGGGTACTCTCCATCCTGTTTCTTGCTTTACTGATCCCGCTCACAGGCTATACAGCCGATTTAAATTTTGATCTTGTCATCGCGGTTTCGCTGGACGATACTGCCACGGTCAATGCCCTGTTGGCAAAAGGTGCATCTGCTAACGCGAAAGATGAGCACGGTCGGACCGCTTTGACAGTAGCGGCCAACTATGGTTACCCCAATATTGTCAACGCTTTACTGGCCAAAGGTGCTGACCCAAATATGAAAGATGTATTTGGTCAGTCCGCCCTGACCTTAGCGGCTAACAATGGTCACACTGATATTGTCAAGGCTTTGCTGGCCAAAGGCGCCGAGGTGAACGAGAGAGATCTCTATTGGTATGGCCGGACCGCCTTGACCATAGCAGCTGTCCACGACCACACCGATATTGTCAACGCTTTACTGGCCAAAGGTGCTGACCCAAATATGAAAGATCGCCTTGGCAGAACCGCCTTGAGCATAGCGGCTAACTATGGTTACACTGATATTGTGAAAGCTTTATTGGCCAAGGGCGCCGACATAAACATCAAAGATCACGATTCCTATGATCGGACCGCCTTGATCTCGGCTAGCAACAATGGCCACATAGAAACGGTAAAAGCTCTACTAGCTAAAGGCGCCGAGGTGAACGAGAAGGATGAATATGGAGAGACTGCCCTGGCCTGCGCAAGGAGATGTGGCCACACTAAGATTGCTCGATTACTCGAGAAGGCCGGAGCTAGAAAATAACCAGCCATAATGTGGAAACTAGCGGCGTCCATAATAAAGAAAGCGATCTGAGTAACCGAGCAAAACCTAACGATCCGAACTAGATGGTAGGGTCAGAGATGGCCCTGCCTTTTTGTTTTGGAAAATGTATATTACATACTTTAATCCCCACTCACGCCCCGCTTGCCTTGTCCCAAGATGTAGTATTCTGTCTCTCAGGGTTAAAAGTGTAAATTAAGGGATGTAATATAAACTCTAGCAGTGACCCCCATCGGCTTGTGGGTCGGTCTTTTTATGCTATACCGTTTTCACCGCCTGAGGCCGTCAGCACACCCCTCAGCAGGAAGAGAACTTTGTGATGAGCGCGTCATGCTCTGTCTCTCGGTCAAGCACTTCACATGTGCAAATCCTGCGACATGGTCCAGGGTTTCAGGTAAACGTAACCCTCCATAATCCGGCGGGCGGTCCGGTAGTATATAGCCTTTTTCGGGGTCGCCTGCCTGTCCTTCATCTCCACCTCCGCATCGCATTCCATGATGCCTGAAGGATGACCAATCTTGATCTCGCCCGTCTTTTTCGCCACGTCCTCCAAGACCTCGTTGACAACTGTGCCCGGAATGAGCGCCCCGACGCCCGTGGAGGCACAAATCGTACCGGAGTAGGCCGGGTGGTATTGGTGGGCCGCCCAGATGATCGCCCGCAAGCTCATGTCCGCCGCCTTGATCTTCTCGCCTTGAATCGTCGTGTAATCGCATGGTGGCATGACGATCGCGGAAAATGGCGTCACGGGCCATTCGACGTCGACTGAGTGCTCGTCCTTGGCGACGCCGTAGACCACGCCCGCATGGCTGCGGATCGCCTCCATTTTGCGCCCGATCTCCTTGTCATTGAGGATGTCCTTGACCTCCTCAGTCCCTTTCAGACCGACGGCCCCGGCCTTGACGAAAACGGTGGGGTTCGCCAGGTCGACGAGGGACCACTCGATCTCGCCCACATCGGGAATCTCGAAGGTGTCTTTGGGGTTGCCGGTGAACAGCACTCCCTTCCCCCGTGTTCCGTCACAGTGGGTCATATCCACACCGATCTTCGCCGCCGTTCCCGGCACACCGTCGATGTGGTAGTCACCAGACACGACGGCTTTGCCGTCCCTTACCGGCGTGTGGATGATCAGGACCTTCTGCGAGTTTGTATTAAACACCCGGACGGAGGTGATTGGCTCCACCGCCTTGACCAGCCCCTCGTCGATAGCGAAGGGCCCCACTGCGGCGGATATGTTGCCGCAGTTCATGCCGTAGCTCACCAGGGGTTCGTCGAACATCACCTGACCGAAGTTGTACTCAACGTCGGCCTCCGGGCCGTTATATCGAGAGATGATCGAGAGCTTGCTGGTCTGGGCGTTGGCGCCGCCGAGGCCATCTATTTCGCGAATGTCCGGACTGCCGAACACGTCGAGAACCACCTTGTCCCGCAGCTTGGGGTCCGAAGGAAGTTCGTTCTTATGGAAGAAAACCGCCTTGCTGGTTCCCCCCCGCATAATCACACATCTCAACTTGATCATGGTTTACCGCCATAATTGGTTCATGTTCGAAAAGAGTTCTCAATGATATCACCTTTTAGGTGGGCCTTTGTCAGGAGGCCTGCCAGGAATTACTGGTTTTGTGTAAACCATTTCCAGGGGCATGGCTAGGGGCAGGGTGAAGGGCAAGCTGCTTTCATCGAAAGGAACCAACCTCATCAAATCGGTAGATTGAGAATATGGGTAATTCGTGCAGTCGCACGGATATTCAAGGTCAGGTTGATTTGGTTTATAACTTACTTTATCAAAATGTACCATTTGACTTGTTACCAATAGGTCATTTGAGCATGGGTCTCTTAGCAGCCTATTAGGTGGTTGTACCCTCAGAATAATAGGTGAAAAAATATCTCCTTTACAATCCTGGTACTCATAATACATTGAAACTGGAATCTCTATGATGTCACCCTGATCGGTAAATCCGGTTATGAGGTCAAGTGAGGGGATATAAATATTACCGTAGTTAAGGGTTGGAACAAGGATGCCGACATACTGACCGTTTGCATCATAAATTTGGGTTTCTGCGTTTGAGAATGTGACCAGACCAAAAGTGATGGTGGTTGCGATGAGGAAGGCCGCCAGAAATCTTGCCATGGCCATCCACCTCCTTTCCCTCGAAGTTCTGGCATAATATCTCGTTTATAGTTTCTCAACAATCTTTCTTTTAATCCCGACTTTTCCTCCTAAGATTGAAATACAATACTTTGTACTAAATGTGTCACAAGGTGAACCTTGCATCAAGGGATAACCTCTGCATTTTATTGACAATCGAGGCGAATCTTTGTA
>JASFKF010000275.1:0-4035 GCA_050118775.1 Syntrophobacterales bacterium | reverse complement strand
GTTTAGGGATGGGGAAAGGACATCTTTTGATTATCTAATTCAAGATAAATATATCAATGATACAGTAGAGCTTGATTTATTAAGAAAAAATAAAATGATAACTCTTACGGTGAAATTATCTAAACCTTCGCATGATCTCCGATTAGTTCCTTATGAAGAATATGACGTGGCTCCCACATATTTTATTCTTGGTGGGTTAGTGTTTCAGCCATTGACGGTAAACTTCCTAAAATTGTGGGGAGATAAGTGGCATCATGAGGCTTCAAAAAATTTGTTAAATCAATATTATTATGGCCAACCTGCCGCGGGTAAGAGAGAAATAGTTGTCTTGTCAAAAGTTCTTGCTGACGAGATTAACGTGGGCTACCATAACGTACATGACAAAATTGTATATTATGTTAATGACAAACGAATTGCCAACATGAATGATTTAGTTAATGCCTTTGAAAGTTATGAAGGCAAATACCACGTTATATTGGACGAGATGGGTCATCGAATAGTATTGGAAAAGAAAAAAGTTGATGAAAATGGTCGGAGTATCCTTCAGAAATATGGAATAAATTCTGATAGATCAAGAGACTTAATGCATTGGTAAACAGGCTCTTGGTATATATAAACTTAAAGGACACCAATGCGGACTTAATATGCTAATGGAAGAGTGAAATCTTGCGCTACGATTTCCCATGCAAACTGCATTAAGTGGTTAAAAGCAGTCTTTGCCTTTGAGTCATCTGAAGCCGATAATCTTCAGGATTCTTGAGTTTTTGAAATAAGCTCCATATGAAAAAAATGTCGCCCATAAAACAACAATTGCTATGGGCGACACCATAATTTTTCTATAATCTTTGACACAAGATACTGAGGCAAAAAGAAATTACTCTCAGTATCCACTTCCGACGACTAAACCATCCTTGGTTTTTCTTACATAAGTATTTTTTTGCTTCCCTTGCCACTCATATTGGACCCATGTACCATCATCAGTTGCCTTGCTACACTCATTATAAACAGGCTCTGCTTTATCCTTAAGGCTTTGCCCAACTAATGACGGATGCACTAACATCTGCCCGTTCTCTTCCATTATAAATACATAGTTAGGCTTGTATTGTGCTGCATCCTTGAAGTCCTGAGCTTTTTTCCCGCTATCGATGGCTACAACAATTTCATCTACTTGTTTTTTGATAGCATCTTTATCTGCAGCAAAAGCACCTGCTACCAGACAAAGACCCAAAATCAAAGTTAAAGAAATAATAGTCGCTCTTTTCATGTTTCTCTCCCTCTTTGCTTAATTTGTTCACAATGCCGAACTCATATGATCTCTATGCAGCAATTATTTACCCTGATCACCCCCCCTTTTTGGTAAATTTTCAGCCAGCAATACTCGCCTCGGAGTTGGAGACCCGAGGAAAATAATTTTTAAGGTTAACCCAATATTCCAAATCTCTAAATCCTTCAAATGCAGTTTGCGCCAAAAAATAACTTTTATCTACAGAAGCTATGCACAGGGAGTAAGCATCGAGAAATCATAGAGTTTTTTTTTGACAGCCCTGTAACATACGAAAATATCACTATATTTTATATTGTGTAAGAAATGGAGGAATATCCGTATGATACCCATAAAACATGCAATCAGGCGGTTCAACCATATCTTGATTTCTCTGCCATTCTCTTATGATTTCGTAAAAAATTGCATTTCCACATTATCCCCTCTTTCAATAAGTGTTAGACTTTGCTGACTGGACTGATCCCTTGGTGCGGTGCATGCAAATTATCTTAGGTTGGGAGGGTACAGACTAAGCCATGGACTGATGAAAATGTTTCGCAACGCTTTAAAGCCAGAGTATAGAAACAAAATCGACAGCATATAATTGTGAGGAATGTGAACCAACCTCGGTCACCGAGGAAGTTTGCATTACATCCCTTAATTTACACTTGACTGGGTTTCACTCTGACACAACATTTTGAGGGCTGTCTGACAAGTACAGCGGAGGAGGATGAGCCACAGTCTCCAGTATATCTGAAGCTTAGACTTTCCCAGATCTTGCTTGTATCGTTATATATTGATAAATTGCTCCTGACTCTCTCGGCTGATCATTTCTCAGGAGATGGATTTCCATGAAGTTTAAGGCAGTGTTGTTCGATCTGGACGGAACCCTTCTTGATACCATAGGAGATCTCACCGATTCTATGAATGTGGCACTAAGTCATATTGGTTTCCCCGCCCATGATTTTGAAACATGCAAAATGTTCGTAGGTGATGGTGTGGAGATGTTCGCTTTCAGAGCTTTGCCCGAAAACAACCGCGATCAAGCCACGGTGGCAAAATGTGTTGCTCTCATGCGGCAGGAATACACTAAGCGTTGGACCAATAAGACGCGTCCTTACAACGGCATCCCTCAACTGCTGGATGCACTGACATCACGCAACCTGGAAATGGCCATCTTGTCCAATAAGCCCCATGACTCTGCCAAAGAGATGGTGGCCGCAATCCTCTCCGAATGGCGATTCAATCCAGTTATCGGCGCTCAACCCGCCGTGCCCAAAAAACCTGATCCCACTCTGGCCAACCATATTTCACAAGAGCTCGGGATTCCTCCTGAGCAGTTTCTCTATTTGGGTGACACCGGCACTGACATGAAAACTGCTCAAGCCTCGGGCATGTTCGCTGTTGGGGCATTATGGGGTTTCCGCTCCGCCGAGGAACTGGAGCATGCTGGGGCGGAAGTATTGGTCAAACATCCGAGAGAAGTCTTGGAGCTTCTCTAGAGGACTATGAAATGAAGACTTTGTCTTTCGAAGAGAATCAGGTCCTCTTTGGATCTGACCCTACCGAGGGTATAGTTGCAGTTGAGCCCCTTGGTAAAGATGCCATGCGTCTTTTCCTTCGCTCCGAAGACCGGCTTGAATTCCGTGATGAGTCCTTCACTCCTTTTATCTTACTGGAAGAGGAGAGATTGCTCCATGATTTCAAAAAGCCCTGTCGATTTGAACCACTTTCATCCAAAAACGAATATAAGACTCTGGCCCTATTCCAGAGTTGGCTGGACTGCACCAAGGCCAGGACTCACCTCAGCAAAACAACGCGGATACCGCCATCCTCTCCTGATGCTCCCTATCTTTTCTTCTCAGATCCTGTGCACCAGTTTCTGCTGCTAACGGGCAAAACTCTTTTCAAGAAACTTGCTTTCAAAGACCTTCACCGGCTTGCACTTGACATAGAGACAGCAACCGCTCCAGGCTATGCTTTCTCAAATCCCAATCGCAAAGAAGACCGAATTCTCTCAATAGCCCTGATGGACAATCATGGCAACGAAGAAGTTCTTTTCGCCACGGAATACGACGAAAGGGAAATGCTCGAAGCTGCGGGGGAAATAATCCACCGGTACGATCCGGATGTGCTGGAAGGGCATAATCTTTTCAATTTCGACCTGGAATACATTGTCACCCGGGCCCGCATGCATGGTGTCAAGCTTCAGTGGGGCAGAGACGGGAGCGAGCCCCGCATCAGACGTTCTCGCTTCAGTGTGGCCGAGCGGGTAATCGACTACAGCCGCATGGATATTTTTGGCCGGCAAGTGGTTGATACTCTTTTTCTGGTACAACACTATGACATTGTGGCTCGAGAACTGGAAAGCTACGGACTAAAAGCTGCAGCCCGACACTTCGGCCTGGCAGAACAAGCAAGAATATACATAGAACCTGAGGAGATTCAGTGGTACTATGAGAACAAGCCAGAGGAACTGAAACAATACAATCTTGACGATGTCAGAGAAACCCTAGCCCTGTCTGAACTTCTAGCCTATCCCTTTTTCCTGCAAACACGCATCTTCCCCTTCTCATACCAGAACATTTTCGTCCGAGGAAATGCCACAAAAATCAACGGACTATTCATTCGGGAGTACCTGAGACGACGGGTTTCAGTGCCCAAACCGGGAGAGGCGAGAGCCTTTGCTGGTGGCTACACAGATGTTTTCCGTCACGGTGTCCTTAGACCGGTTATCTCATGCGACGTTGCTTCTCTGTATCCTTCCATTCTTA
>JASFKF010000274.1:0-4053 GCA_050118775.1 Syntrophobacterales bacterium | reverse complement strand
CATGGATGTCCAGGCTCTGGTGAAGGCATCAGATGTCTTGCGGAGAGAGCGCAGGATCTATGAGCCTTTTGAGAATGTCTTCCGCGGCCATGACCCAACTGTGGCTTCCTACAAGCTTACCGGTGGCGCTGCGGGTAGTACCTTCGAACAGGCAGACAAAGGTGGCTTTCTTGATCGGATGCCAGAGATCCTCGAGGAAATGGCTCGAGTGCAGGTAGAACTGGGGAACTGGTGGTCAGTGACACCAGGGTCGCAGATAATCTGGACCACGGCAATTAACAATGTGCTCTACGGTCGCTACGAGAGACCATCACTGGATCTGAAGAACTTAATCCTTGGCAGGTACGGACCGCTGCCTTTCTATGATCCTCAAGAATGGATATGCTCAAAGGTACTTGAGTATCAACGATCCGACGGGAAAAAATGGCACCAGGTTATTGCCGAAGAAGGAGGAATAGTGAAATCCAGGGATGTAGACCTGGACCAGGAGCGAGAAAACCTGGAGAGCAAGTTGGGCCGTCCGATCTCCAATGAGGATCTGGCTCTTTACTTGCTCTACCCCTTTGATGGTGCTTCTTTCCTAAAATTCGAGGCCCAGTACGGCAAAACTTGGCTTCTGCCGCCGGAGGTGTGGTTCCGACATGGTGGTTTTAAAGATGGAGAGCGCATTACATTTCAGGATGAAAATGGCAAGCCCCACTATATAGAAATAATCTCAACCCGCCGCGAAGGGGCCACTGTGATTATCTCACTGCTCGTCGACCACGCCTTTCATACTCAAAGCGTGGCTCTCGAAGGCGTAGATTCTTCTCCCCCTCCGGCTTGACAGCGAGCAGTCAGAAGTCAGATGACAGAGGGCAGGCAATGAGTCACTTGCCTTCGGCGTCATTAGGTCACTACGCTCCGCTGTCATTTGTTGTAATAGGTAAAAGTCGGAGGTCGGAAGTCAGACGTGGGATTATGGAATTTTTTGCTGACAGCTGATCGCTGACCGCTGCTAGCTTAAAAGACCGGCAAAACCGGCCAAGCTGGCTTAACGAATTGAAAGATTTGAACAGACAAATGAGAACGGGGGCGCAGTGATGAAAAAACGAACCGTTTTGTTAAACATTATTGTTCTTTTTGCATTGCTTGTTCTCTTAATGCCACAGGTGTCGGCACAAAACTACGGTCAAATCCGAGCCTTGAAAAACAGGGCAGAGACCGTAACCCGCCAAAAGAGTAATTTTGTCGTTCAGGTATTGCACTCATATAACATACCCTGTCAGGTTACCGAGGAGGGCATTGTTGCCCGGCTGCAAATTCAAAATCGCTGGTATGATGTCAACCAAATTGAGATTGTTCCAGTAACTAGGGAGGTAGAGGGGGGTTACCAGGTCATAGCTCACGAAATATTCTTCTATACGGAAGGTGATATCCTCCACTTAGTCTCAGCAGCTACAATCCGTTGATTTTTCATTTCTCATCAGTTCGTTCAAATCGTTGAAGTCGTTGAAATCGTTAAAGGCGTAAACGGTAAGCGGTGAACGGTAAACCGTATTCCACATCCCACATCCCACATCTCACATCCCAAATCCGTAATCCGCAATCCGCAATCTCAAATCCAAAAGTGTCTAGTACTTAGTTGCTAGTGCCTAGTTGGATTCTTTGCTCTCATCTGCGGGTTCGTCAAAACGAAACTTGATCTCGTAGATCCCGTCTTCCAGACTTCTATGGATTACATAGCCAGTTTTACGAAATACTCGGAGCATTTTTCGATTGGCTGCCAAGACGTATGCCATGAAACCGGTAACTCCTTTGCTCCGGGCGATTTCGGTCAAATAACAAACCAGGAAAGTTCCGATGCCCTTGTGCTGCAATTCCGACCTCACGGCAAAATCTACCTCGGCGAAATTAGATTCTTGATCTAAGATGTAGCGTCCCACCGAAATTATCTTTTCAGAACCAATATCCCCCACAACACCGATGATGGTCATCTCATTTTCGTAATCGATATTTGCCATGGCCTGGGTGTCTCGATGGGGAAAAACCCTCATGCTCGATAGAAATCGATAGTAGATGTCTTCATCGGGAAGAGAGTAAAAGAATTCCTGCAGGGCTCTTTCATCGGTAGGCTTGATGGGGCGGAAGAGGACTTCAGTATCAGAGCCGAAAGCCTGGTATCTCTCCCATTTTTCAGGATAGAACTGGCCAAGGGGAGACGAGATAATTTGGTCGTCGTATACATAGCGAATTTGCTTTGCTTGCTTTAACAGTTGTTCGCGAAACCTCGGATGAGCAATGTTAATTAAACTCAACGCCCTTTCGCGGAGAGTTTTGCCGTGCAGGTTGGCAATGCCGAACTCAGTAACCACGTAATGAGCAGCAGCTCTGGTACCAACAACGCCGGCACCGAGACTGAGATGGGATACTATCCGAGACTTTTGTCCATCGGAACTGGTGCTCGGGAGCACAATGATAGACTTTCCACCTGGGGACCGTGATGCCCCTATGGTGAAATCCACATATCCTCCAAAGCCGCTATATACCTTATGCCCCAGGGAGTCAGCGCAGACCTGACCGGAAAGATCCACCTGTAAGGCTGAGTTAATTGCCGTCATCCCATGGTTTTTGCTTATGATTTCAGGATGATTGACATAATCGCTTGGATAGAATTCAACTTGGGGATTGTTATGAACGAAATCAAAGAGCTTACGCGTGCCCAGACAAAAGCTTGCTATTATTTTGTCTTGGTGTATGGACTTCTTTTTACCGGTTATTACGCCATTTTCTATCAAGGGCAGATATGCATCGGTAATCATTTCTGAATGTACACCAAGGTCCCTCTTGTCTGTCAGATGTGAAAGAACGGCAGTCAAAATCCGACCGATACCCACCTGGATGGTGGAGCCGTCCTCGACCAGTTTGGCCACGTATATTGCCATCCTTTCAGCAATGGCGCGACGCTCAGGTATGGCAGTCTCAATTAGTGGTTCTTCGTGCTCAACGATGGCATCCAACTCAGTAACGTGGATAAAACTGTCACCCAATACACGGGGCATCTTAGGATTGATCTGTGCCACCACATGACGTCCACACTCGGCTGCAGCCTTTACCACATCCACAGAAACCCCCAAGCTACAAAATCCATGCTCGTCTGGAGGAGATACTTGGATAATGGTAAGATCGAGATCGAGCACTCCACTTCTAAAAAGGTTTGGTGCCTGTGAGAGATAAACTGGGATGTAATCCGCCCGACCCTCGAACACGGCCTCCCTCAAGGTTTCGGTAACAAAGAAAGTCTTAACCCGGCAGGCATGGAGCAAATTTTCCTGGATAAAAGGACTTGGGCCAAAAACGATGGAGTAGATTACCTCAACATCCACATACTGGCCCAAACGGGAAGCCAAAGCCTGCACAAGGTGTTGAGGCGTGCTGCAACCGCTACCAATAAAGATCCTGCTGCCACTTTTAAGACAGTGGGCGAAGGTGTCGGAAGCAGTTGTAAGCTTTTTCTGGTAAGCGTGATTCCAGTTTGCCTTATACATATCTTGCTTTACCTATCATAAGTAAATTTTCTTCGCCAATTGAAACTGAAATCGAATAGACTTATTGTCGAAATTATATGGTTGGTTATAACACTGTTCAAGGGGTAGGTTGCCAAAGGTTTCTCTTGACAACCATAGAGGCGCAATTTTTAATGAACAAACTCTGCCTAGCCCGCATGTTTCACGAATTATTGTTGCGAGACCGTAGAACTTTCCGCTCTGTTGCTTCAAAGGAGGGGTATTTATGAGTAGCCGAGGACTGGTTTTCTTGTTTCCTGGACAAGGTTCTCAATATGTTGGTATGGGAAAAGTTTTCTATGAGGAGTATCAAGAAGTCCGCGACCTCTTTACCCGAGCCACGAAAATCCTCGAGATGGATATGGAACAGCTCTGCTTCGAAGGCCCGGAAGATGAACTGGTGCTGACCCATAATGTGCAGCCTGCAATCACCCTGATAAACATTGCATGTTCAATGGTTGTTAGGCTCCGAGGCCTAGAGGCTGCAGCTGCAGCCGGCCATAGTCTT
>JASFKF010000273.1:0-4062 GCA_050118775.1 Syntrophobacterales bacterium | reverse complement strand
AAATGCTGACCTTATGTCGGACTTGGTAAAGTCCACCGCAGGATGGTTAATAAAAGGACGATAGCCATTTTCATCTTCGGTCTCTATATCGTTGAATATACTAACTTTTGTGTCATTGGACAATTGGTCAGCTGGGTCTTCCAGGAGCTTGTCTATATCCAATTTTTCGGCAAAACTTTGGCGCAAAAAGGACTCGTTTGCTGTATTTTCAAGAAGGCGACGGACCAGGTAGGCCATGCCAGGGAGGAGTTCACCGTAAGGGCAGTATAATCTTACCCGCTTTACAACCTTTTGCAGTGCTTTTCGAACCGGTTCTGCCATGCCGTAAAGAACCTGGAATTCATAACGGTCTTCGGGAACCTCCATTGTTTTTGCCGTCTCCAATACTGCGGCAATGCTTCGAATATTGTGAGAACCGCACGCTAAGTGGCAAATGTCGTGGTTTTCCAGAATTTTTCTTGCTTGACGTTCGAAGGCTGCGTCAGTCTCGGCCTTGATTGTATATACGGGTATTTCCCAACCATTCTGCTCGGCAATGACAGTTTCATAATCCCAGTAGGCTCCTTTGACCAACCTGATGGAGAAGGGCAGACTCTCATCTCGCGCCCACTTAAGCAAGTCTTCAAGATCCTCGTCTGTGTCCCGCAAATAGCTCTGCAGGACTAAACCGAAATTAGAATAATCCCTAAATTCTGAAGAAGAACGCAGCCTGCGGTAGACTTCCAAAGTTATGTCCTTATACTTGTATTGTTCCATGTCTATTCTGACAAATGCTTCCATTTCCTTGGCTTTGGATAATATGGGCTTGAAGCGGTCGCTAATGGCTTTCACAGAGCCCTCAAAATTGGCAGGATTAGTCTGGGAATATAAACTTGAAGGCTTGACAGAGATGTAGACTCTGGCTGTGTGGCCCCAGTCCAGTTTTGAGGCTGTATTCCCAAGACTTGTCCAGTTTTTTTCCTCCTTTTTCAGGCTATCAAGAAGATCGAAGTAGCTAAGCTGGTATTGTTCGGCCTCCTTCTCACTCACCGAGGCTTCTCCTAGGATGTCAACGGTAAAACCGAAGTTGTTTTTTCTTAGTTTTGTCAATACCTTAAGAGCCTCTTTAGCGTTTTCACCAATAATGAACTGTTTGGCCATACTTTCGATGTTGGCTCGAATAGTTTGGGCCAAAATTTTGCCAGCTACCTTGCCACCTATGCCAGCGGTTTTGGCTCCCCATTTAAGCACGGAGGGAATGTCCTCGTTCTGTTGGGCGAAATATTCTTGCATGTGACGACTGAGAGATTCACTGGTGGTCAAGTAGGGCAGTACATCGACAAAACGAAAGAGTTGGACCTTGAAGTTATCGTTACTCATGCACCAGTCTGTGAGCTTTCCGGTCCACCATCCTTTATCGAATATGGAAGGTGTTTCATCCTTTATGACAGAAAAGAATTCCTGGCCACGGGCTTTGATTTTCCCATCAAGACTTGAGCTGTCCATCACTGATAGCCTCCATGAATTCCATCTAATAGAGATTTGGAACAGTCTTAGCTCTCATTTACCTTACTATTATAACAGTCATCGTTTTTTGCCATATATAAAACCCGTTATCGGAAGTGTGAAGTCCAAGGGGGGATATTGTATGAGATCTCAGAAGGGGGTTGTAGCAGAATTATTATCACATGTCATAAAGTTTACATAATATACATTATCAGACTATATATTTCTGCCGAAACCTAATCAGGGGTTTACCCCCTTCCCATAAAAAAGGCCGGACAGGATGTCCGGCCTCGAGCAAACACTAATCCTCTTTTAGAGAGTTTTATATTTCCCACTCTCCATTTATCGTTTTATCGTTACCAAATTGGTCTATTGCCTAATTAGACACAACCGGTTGGCTTGGGCAGCCCAGCCATCTTACAGGCGCCTTTGCCTGGTCCAGAGGGAAAGAGCTCGTAGATATATTTGAGCTTGTAACCCGTCACCTTAGTGAGGATCCGGACCATGGGTGCAATACCGTGCTTCTGATAGTAGTCCTGAAGTACGTGGATGACCTTCCAGTGCTCTTCGGTCAATTCCTGAATACCCTCAGACGCCTTTACATAATCGACCCACTCCGGGCACCAACTGTCAAAAGCATCGATGAAGCCGTCTTCATCAATCTCGAACGTTTTGCCCATGTGCTCAACTGTTGCCATGAAATTCACCTCCTAATTTTATTAGCGGACCCCGTCGCCAACCCCAGTGTTGGTAGTTCGGTGGTCCATTTTTCTTTTTTTCTCCTTAGAATTACCTCTTAACTCCCGTTGATATGCCAGGGCCCGTCGGATCAACCCCTCGGCCCATACCGGCGTACCGATAGCGTGCACATGCGAATAGGTGGCCAGTGTATTTTTATAACACACCCCATCCTTTCGATCCAAGATGCCAGCCCCTCTCCTCATGGCGAATGCTAATGATTCAGGGCTAAGGTCGAAGCGGGTCACCCGGGAGTAATGAAATTCATGTCCCTTCAAGGTGGTTCCCACTGGATAAAAAGGATTTGTATTCACCACTTCCAGCTCGGTGTAACCGTGTCCCTGTGGCTTTTGCTCAAGCCGGAAGTCCATGGGCAAAGCTTCTACCATAGGATAGATGTTGTCCTTGATCTCCAAGCTTCGTCCCAGGTACATGAGGCCACCGCATTCAGCGTAAACCGGTAGCCCAGCTTCAATTGCCGATCTGAGCCCTTTTCTCAGTTGATCATTGGCAGCCAATTGCTCCGCATGTGTCTCGGGAAAACCGCCACCGATATAGAGCCCGTCCAGTTCTGGGAGAAAGGTGTCTTGCAAAGCATTTATGGTCAACAAGCTAGCCCCCCTTCTTTCAAGGGCCTCGAGATTCTCAGGATAGTAGAATTGGAAAGCAGAATCCCTGATAATCCCGATAGTTGGCTGGCGATAAGCCTTACTCACCCTCTTAGTGGGGCGATTTGGTTGCCAGTTCAACGGGGGAGCCTGGTTGGCTATTGCAAGCACCTTTTCAAGATCCAAGTAACGTTCTACAATCTGAATCCTAGCGAGAATGGCCTCCCTTGCTTCCGGATGCTCAAGGGCGGTGACCAAACCCATATGCCGCTCAGGGAAATCGTCTTCCTTGAGCTTGGGAATGGCACCCACCACCGGAACCCCACAGTAACGCTCGATTGTGGTTTGCAGCATCTCCTGGTGGCGAGGTCCTGCCACTCGGTTCAAAACTACAGCCTGGATGGGGACCTCAGGGTCGAGATGCTGGCAGCCTAGGACCACCGCAGCGGCAGTGCGGGTGACCATGGAGCCATCTACCACCAGAATCACCGGCGCCTGTAACAATTTGGCCAGTTCCGCCGTGCTAAAGGAACCGTCAGCGTCCATTCCGTCAAAAAGGCCGCGATTACCCTCAATAACGGCGCCCTGCGCCTTTTGAGTGTGCTGCCGGAATGAGTCGAGGATCTGTTCCCCGCTCATCATGTATTGATCCAGATTGTAGCAGGGCTGACCGGCAGCCAAGGCCAGCCAACCCGCATCAATATAATCTGGACCCTTCTTGAAGGGAACCACCTCCCCTGCCCTATGCCGCCAGGCGGCCACCAATCCAAGGGAAAGAGTGGTTTTTCCTGAACCCCCGCGCAGTCCTGCAATGACCACGCGGGGTTTACTGTTAGCCATAGATTTGTTCCGGTGCCTTTTGTTACTGGCTTACCACTTGAATTGAGTGGTGGTTCGCCAGGTGGTCATGGCCAGCCGGTAGTCATCAATGTGCTCGTGCCGGAATTCCAGTTCGGCCTTTTCAAAGAACTTTTCCCAGCCGATGCGCTCGATCCACTCGCCCACACGCTCGTAACGGTTGGCGTCGCTGGCGTAAAGATCCACAATCTTTTTTATGGTCTTAACCGTTGTGGGCCAGCGCGGCGGCTCATTGGGAATGTAAGGCACGGCCAGCTTCGAGAATTTGGGGGCGCAGCGGGAGTTGGAGACCTTGCCGCCCACCCAGAGGGCAATGCCATCTCCCTCGGCGCTCGCCAGGGGCATGGCCGGGCACATGGTGTAGCAGTTGCCA
>JASFKF010000272.1:0-4066 GCA_050118775.1 Syntrophobacterales bacterium | reverse complement strand
TAAAGAGCAACCCTTTGTCAAAAGAATCCGCTCGACAAGGGAGCAAGTTTTGCTATTATAATAAAAGATATACGCCAGTGAGATTCGGTCGGATGGAAACTGTCCCAGTTAAAATCGTCAACTGTTCTGTTCATCAGTCAATGAATTAATTTTTGTAAGGGGAGGTAAGTTGCAATGCTCAAGGGCAGTGCGCTTGAAGCTGTCTTCTACCGCTTTTTGGGCAGGTACCTTGTTCCTTGCTGCGTGTTTCTTCGACTGAAGGCAGACCATTTGAGTTTCTTAAGCCTTCTTTGCGGGTTGGGTGCTGGCATTTCTTTTGTCTTTAGTCCCTTCTGGGGTGGATTGCTAACCTTGATTACTGGTTTACTGGATACCCTAGATGGAGCCCTAGCCCGAGAGCTGAACCAGGTTAAAAGGCGGGGTGCCTATCTGGATTCAGTCCTTGATCGCTATGCCGAGTTTTTTATTCTCCTGGGTATTTGGGCATACTTTCTGCGGAAAGGTCATGCCACCCCCCTTATAACAATTACTCTTTTCCTCGTCCTCTTTGGCTCGCTTATGGTGAGTTACACTAAGGCAAGAGCGGAAGGTTTAATGATTTCTTGCCTGGTTGGTCTGTTTCAGCGGGGGGAGAGAATCATTGCCATTGGCGTTGCCGGCATGGTTAATTCCTTAATAAACTTTACTGCCCGCGCCAACGAGGCAGCATTGCTCGGTCAGGATGCAGTTTTGATCGTGGCCGTCATTTTTCTTGCCGTGGGAACCAACCTAACAGCGCTCTGGCGCTTATTCCATGCCCTCAACAAACTAAAAGACTAGCATAGGGCATGGCGCATGGCGCATAGGGTAAATTCAAGATCGGTCACTCTATGCCCTCTGCTCTAAGCTCTTTTATTGCTCGGCGTCAGTGTAAGTGGTACTGGGGGGAGGGGTGAGACTCTATCCCTCGCTAAGGCCGGATCAAGCTCGCTGTTTTCGTATAGGAGAGCAAGGTCTTACTTCTGACCATGATACAGTGAGATCGCTCGGTTTTCAATAAGACAGTCAAAGGACATAACAATGGGAGTATTGGAGTACTGGAGTATTGGAGTGCTGGAATGAGCGAACCCCCAAAACTTTAATGTCATAAGTCTTTCCATTACTCCACCACTCCAGTGGATGGACGTAAGGAGGAAAACCCTCTTTAAAGGTCCTCTGCGGGTAGCTCAATGCCAAATCTTCTCTGTCTGGATTCCTCACTTGGCGGCAGCAAGCTTGCTATTAGGATGAGTACTTGGAGGTAGTTTCAGAGAGTTGGCAATCTGCCTAACCCGGGGGTCGTTGTCGTCAGCGAAGCTGCTCAGGATTTGAACAACCCTGGGGTGATCGATTTGTGACAAGGCTAAGGCCGCAGTGGCGCGGATTTCAGCACTTTGTCGCTTACGACGAAACAAGCCTTTTGAGACCAGGAGCTTTGCCAGAGGGTCAATACTCGCTGATTCTCCAATCAGTCCCAAAGATTGGCAGCAAGCAACAATCAGTTTTTCATTCTTGGCTGTTTGCAGTATGGAAACGAGCTTTTCATTGGCAGCAGGCGGTTTGAGTTTTCCCAAAAAGGTAATGGCAGCAGTGGCTACCTGTAGATTCTCATTTTCAGTTTGTTCTAGGAGGAGCTTGGACGCCTGATCGTCGTTCAATCTCTCGGCAAGCTGAAGAGCTGCCTGGCGCACCTGGTCACTGTCATCAGCAAGGGCATAAGCAAGCTCCGTTTTAAGGTCGCGGGTGACAGTGTCGAGGATCTCGAGTATACGAACCTTTTCGTCGGGGGTGGTCTGGAGTGCCAATTCGCGTTTCAATAATTTTGCCGCCTGAGGTCCGTATTCTGCGAGGAGAGAAGCAGCCATTTGCCGAACCCTGAATTCCTCTTCTCTCTTGATAAGCTTAATAAGCAAGGGTAAGGCGGCTTGGCGCGTGCTTCCCAGCAGTTGTGCCGCATTCTGCCGTCGCCCAGGGTCCCCAGAGCGAAAATCCTCGAGAATGAGCTGTTGTGCTTTTGGCTCCAGGGGTCTGAGGAGCATTTTCCCCAATAATTTAGCCTGCTCACTTCTCGCCTCAACTAGCTCCTGGTGGCGGCGATGAAGATGCAAGAGAATCTGGCTGGCTGCAGGGTACTCACCAAACTGAAGCAGGATTGTGTTGAGTTGGTGAAGAAGGTTGGCTAGCTCTCTGAGAAGTATGGGGTCGTCTTCTCTGGAGAAAACCAGGAGGAGCAGACCTACCATTACTTTTGCCAGCTGATTCTGCAGGCCCAAGTTAAGCCCTTCTAGCATAGTCTTCAGACGTTTTACTATCTTCTGACGGCTCTGTAATGACCCTTGCAAGTATTCCTGGAGAAGACGTTTTATTATCTCTTTAAGCTTGGCTTCGTCCCCGTTCAGCAAAAGATCGCTTACCCGCACCACCATTTTCGCTGCCAGATCATCAAGAGTTTCTGCTGATTCTGACGGTTCCTCTTGCACCGCCCTTACTGCTTTTGCCTTCACCTTGACGCGACGGGTCTCAACCGGAGTAAGCCCAGCAGCTGAAACTCGTGCTTCATAGAGACGTAGGTCGAAGAGAATGGTCCTCAATCCCTTCTCTTTGGCTAAATTGGCCCAATAGTTGCCGTCCAACTCAGTGGTAGGAAGCTGCCCGAGGGAGCCAACAAATGCTTGCAGTTCATCGTAAGAGACGGTGGCCAGAAAAGTAAGACTAGTTAATGAAAGGGAGTCAAGGAATCTGAGAAAGGCCTGAGCCAGTGTTTCAAACTCTGAAATGTCGATCTTTTCCCCGTTAATTAAAAGAGAGTCGCCAACGCGCGCTAGAGTAAGAGCTGGCTTTCTGTCCAAAATACTCTTGAGGGATTGCTGCAGTAGCTCTATGGCAGCTGTGATAGCTTTGCTTTTTAGTGGATAGAGCTTGATACTTCTGGCGGCATTGAGGAGGGTGCGTATGATCTCGGGTAGTTCTCTGATGTCTTGCTCATCCATGGACTGTTCGGCGTCTTCAAGTTGGGCAGCGATGTCCACCGCAGCCACACCATCCTCGCCGGCAGCAAGTTGAGCAGTCTGTGCTTGACTGGTCGAATCAGTGACCACTGTATACCTAACCTGAGTCAGCTCTATATGGACAATCCGCTGCTCCCCTAAAAAGCGTTGCCAGAATTGCTGGTCAATCATGTCGTGTCTGACTCGACCGAAGGCCTGAAGCAAAATATGTAATTCCTGCTCGGTCAGACCCCTTTTAAAGGTGATGCCTTTGAGTTCAAAGCGGTTCAGGAGTTTTAGAAAGGACTCGGCGAAGTACTTATACTCGGTCGCATCAATTTTTTGGCCATTGACGATTAAGGCACCCTTGATGCTGTAGAGAGAAAGAAACTCGTTTTTTTCAAGAAACTGGTCGATTACCTCCTTCATTTGCCGGTTGGCTGCCACTATAGCCTTACTTCCCGGGGGGTAGAGCTTCAAGTTGCGCACCACCAAAAGCATTGAGCGGATTACGGTGGGAATTAGTGGCAAGCTGTCTTTAGCCAACGGACTGGTTTCGGGGGCAGCTTCAGGTGATCTCTCAGCAGAGTAGTAGGCTGCCTCTGCTGCGTCGAACAATCTATGGTTGGAACTTACCTGTAGTTTTTCGTAGTTGCCAGCCTTTTCCTCATTGGTGGAACGCTTGAAGTGATAGGCCAAAGTGGCGGCAGAAGGGATGAGATGTTGCTCAAAAAGGACTTCCTGGTAGCTACCCACGCGTTCGTGTAACTCCTGTTTGCGTTCCTCTTGAATGGCACCGTAGGCGATGTCCAAAACCCTCTTGCTCAGGAAGCGAATTGTCTCATCATTAATCTGAAATTCGGAGCTCACTAAGCCTTGGGCTACTGCCTGGTCGAGGAACTCCAGAACCTTGGCTTCCATTTCCTCAGAGCTTGCTGAGAGCATACTCAATGAAACGTTTTCGCCAAAGGTGGAAGCTTGGTCTAGCAGTGACTTGCTTTCCTCATCTAAGGCGGCGATCTTCTCACTGACAATCTGTTCGAGGGATTCGGGAAGATAAC
>JASFKF010000271.1:0-4073 GCA_050118775.1 Syntrophobacterales bacterium | reverse complement strand
TAATTTCAGGGCTCCATTTGCCCTGGAGAGGAATTCCTTCACTCAAGTGTTCTGCCAACCTGTCTCGTTGTTGGAAAACAAGCATAGCACCTGTCTTGTTCTTGGCCATCTTGAAAACAGCCCTCTCCACCTCTGGCAGATCAATTGTCCCAGGTTGGTAGGGCCGGCCAAGAAAGAGACGAGCGGGACTGGTCTGAATAACAACGTCGCGGATTTCATTTCTGAAAACTACTACGATGACAAGTACGGCTATAGCGCCTAGGCCCTGGAAAAACCAGCTGGTTAGTACTAAGCCACTTGCCTGCGCAATGGTGTGACACAACCAAAGGAATAGAAGGCCGAGAAGTATTTGTAAGGCAGTAGTTCCACGGAAGAGGAGAAACAGCCTGTGAATAAGAAAGCTAATTACTAAGATGTCTAGAACATCTTGCCATTGGAAAGAAAAAAGGAAATCCATGAAAGCAACATCCGGGCTAAGAGAAAACTGTAACACTCCGAAGAGTTTGAACAGTATCTTCGTCCAACTACACAAGTTACAGGACTAGCAAGATTCGTACTTGGACGCAAGTATGATCCAACTACATTTCGGTCAACCCACAAAAGCAAGGAACAAACCATTTTTCTCTAAATGACATAAGCTAATAGGTAATGGGTAATAGGTGATGGGTAGAAACCTATTACCCATTACCCATAACCTAAAAACTATAACCTATAACCTGTCGCTGTGGCTAATTGACAGATCGGCAAAATTGCCCTGTGCGCGAAAAGAGAAACTTCTTGCAAACAACTGGTCATTGGTGTAAGAATTTTTCACGATTTTCGCCAGACCTCTCTTTTTATTAATCCACCTCAAATGCCCCCGTAGCTCAGGCGGATAGAGCTCCGGATTCCTAATCCGGGTGCCGCAGGTTCGAGTCCTGCCGGGGGCACCATTTTTGATCTCGGATTTCGAATTGCGGATTTCGGATTTAAAAGAATGAAATGGAAAATGAAAAGTTGATTTGAATTCCGCAATCGAGTTACTGCAATGCTCCATCACTAAAGTATCGGTTCCGGGTCAGTATCCGAGATATATTGTATTTTTGATTTCCAGAAGCTAGTAAATTTGTCGATATTACTTGTAGACATAAATAAATTCTTTGCTGCTACACAGTCCTCAACGGATATTATTGCCCAGCCGACACTTTTGTTCTTAATTTCAAATATTGCGGAATAGTCGAAGAATAAGTCTGAGGGATTCCACCTAACATGTTGAGCCAAAATAGCCACAGCAATTATCGCAGCTTCAGTAAATTTGTCTTTATTGAACTTCACTTCGGAAGAATATCTGTTTATAAGAATTACAAACTTGCCTTGATATTTCCGTGACTGAAAAATCTCCACATAGCACTTGTAGCCGTTGTCTTCCAAATACCTTTCAACGTATTGAACTGCAGGTCCTTGCTCGGCGGGCTTTGTTTCTTTGATTGACTCTGTTAAAAGGACACTACTGGCTTGAGCAGTTTCACTGTATTTTTGTTTAACAGCCAGGGTTTTCTTTTCATTCACTTGTAGATTAACCGGAGCCGTGGTTTCTTCCACAGGTTTAGCTATAAGATCGAAATGTACAAGCCGATCACCGGTCTCACGGGATCTGCAAATAACTTCTGAGTCGTAATAGCCTTTCTTTTGAACTTGATAACATAGTGCTTCCCAGGCTTTCCCATAGATAGATCTTTCAAAAGGAGTAACATAGTCGGTATCTACAAAATTTGACTGTGCATAGCCCCAATAAATATCAGCACCGGGCGGGTCCGAGGTAATGCGCTCTTTATAGGTGGAGGCGCAACCTTGAATGGCTAGTCCTGTGAAGAGCAAAAGAGACAGGAGTTTTTTATAATTCATGAAACATCCGGGTTAGATAGAAGATATGGTTTGTTCACAGATTACAGAAATAAAAGTAGAAGTGGCAAGAAGAAAATGTCCAGGAAGAAAATAGTTTACCTCCTAAGCCAATGGCATGTATCCTTTGGTTGCTCTGCGGTTGCACCTGCATATGATCAAGAGCATAGGGCATAGAGCATGGAGCATAGGGAAATACAGCTGGCAGCGGAGAACACAGAGGTCGGAGGTCGGAAGTCAGAGGACAGAGAAAAGCGCATTCAGCCTGATTTTTTCGTGTAACGTATAACCAATAACCTATAACGAATAACTTGTCATTCCGCAGGCCTGTATTCTCTGGATAGCTGTAAATAATCAGTAAGGTTTGCACACCATGAGACGGGAAGCTCTTATATGTTTAATTCTGGTTATAGCAATTCTTGCTGTTTACTGGCAGGTGAAGGATCATGAGTTTATCAACTACGACGATAATGTCTACATCACCGACAACCCTCAGGTGCAATTGGGGTTCACCAGCCAAACCGTAAGGTGGGCCTTTACTACCACTCAGGCAGGAAATTGGCATCCTCTCACCTGGCTTTCCCACATGATGGACTGCCGACTGTTTGGTCTGAATTCCGGGGGGCACCATCTAACCAGCGTTTTTCTACACATAATGAATAGTATTTTACTGTTTTTGGCTTTGCGATGGGCCACCTCCGCTATCTGGCCGAGCGCTCTTGTGGCAGGTTTGTTTGCCATCCATCCTCTCCACGTCGAATCGGTTGCCTGGGTGGCTGAGCGGAAAGATGTACTTAGCACTTTTTTCTCGTTCTCAACTATTTTGGCTTACATCAACTATGCGAAACGTCCAAGAAAAAGAAATTACTTGCTGGTTCTTTTACTTTTTACTCTGGGCCTTACTGCCAAACCTATGCTGGTGACTATCCCATTTCTATTGCTCCTGTTGGACTACTGGCCATTAGACCGTTTTCAATTAAGCCGAGAGTATGGTTCACCAGACAATGAAACCGGTAAATCTCTAGAGCCAGGTAGAGAAAAGTTGCCGCCCTTGAAATTGATAGGGGAAAAGCTGCCAATGTTTATATTGTCTGGAATCTCTTGTGTTATTACCCTTTGGGCTCAAGAGAAGGCAGGGGCCATGTCTGGACTGGAGATAGTGCCATTGAAGTGGAGAATAGGGAATGCTCTTGTATCCTGTGTGTCCTACATTGGAAAGATGATATGGCCTCAACATCTTGCAGTATTCTACCCCCATCCGCAAAACAGCCTACCAATCTGGCAAGCTGTATTGGCTGGCTTATTCTTGATAATTCTATCCATTATAGTTGTCAGGCAAGCCCCTCGCCGCAAGTACGGTCTTGTTGGCTGGCTTTGGTATCTGGGGACGCTGGTGCCGGTCATCGGCCTTGTGCAGGTTGGCGAACAGGCCATGGCAGATCGCTACACCTATGTACCCCTCATAGGACTTTTCATTATTATTGCCTGGGGCCTTGCTGATTTAGGAGATAAAAGTCGCCGTAGACTAAATCTGTTGACTGTATCGGTAATTTCGCTGCTAATACTGTTGGCTTTGTGCAGTTGGAAGCAAGTAAGACTTTGGAAGAACAGCGTGGGAGTCTTCGAACACGCCCTCAAGGCGACCACTAACAACTATGTAGCCCACTATACCTTGGGAAATGCTCTAGCTCTGCAAGGAAACTTGGGTGGAGCAATGATTCATTACAACGAGGCATTGCGAATGAAGCCCAATCATGCGGAAGTCCACAACAATCTTGGAAACGCCTTGGCTCTACAAGGAAATCTTGACGGGGCAGTTGCCCATTACAAAGAGTCCTTGCGAATCAGTTCCAGGCAGGGGAACACGCACCGGAACCTGGGAGTCGCCCTCGATCGCCAGGGAGAGTATAAAGAGGCGATCGGTCATTACCTGGAAGCATTGCAATTGAATCCCCAAGATGCTCAGTCGCATAACAACATCGGGGTAACCCTTGCCGAGCAGGGAAAACTTGAGGAGGCTATTGCCCATTTTTCCGAAGCCGTGAGGATAAACCCCAAATTCACTGAAGCGCAACGCAACCTAGAAAATGGTCTCAAGCTTGTGGGCAAGGCGACACCAAAGAATCCAGTAGGCAGTAGTGAGTAGTTAATTAGTCAAGTCGTAAATGGTAAACGGTGAAGGGTAAACGGTG
>JASFKF010000270.1:0-4089 GCA_050118775.1 Syntrophobacterales bacterium | reverse complement strand
AGTTCATTCCCTCGATCATCTCCAAGGACAGCGCATCTGCCCCTTTTCCTAATTTTTTGAACACAAGCAGTTTTTCCTGGATGTACTGCGTGACTCTTTGGGGGAATACGCCAGTGAAAAATGCAATAACAGGCATTAGTTCAATCATTTCCTTCCTGGGCTCGGGATGCATTGACTGAATGAAGTGGTGAAAGGTCAGAGAGACAAATGTAGCAAAAATAATGCGCGTACCCATGCTGTAATATGCCCCGGGCGATAGGTCCAGATTGATAAGACGCCTAGCGATATACTGGATTGACCAGACATAGCTGCCAAGAATTGCCATACCAATAGCCACCAGACTAAGGTGGGCATAGGGCAAAGCGGTTGAACTCGTATCGCCGAACTCGCCGGCTGAAATTCCAGTCAAAATTATGGGTGGTATGTCCGAAAAAAGGACCCAGAACCCGAGAGCGCAAAACAAAGTAACAAAACATACCGGCAGAATGTAATCTCTGCCTTTGTACTCCTCTTGAAAGAGCTCCTGTAAGGTTTTTTCCTCGCCGGTATCTTTGTCCTTACCCAAAATCCTTCGTATGTGTTCATACTCGCGGCGCTTCTTGGGCAATCTGTATTTATGGAAGGAAATAACAGAAAAGGGGAAAAAGGAGCACAGTACGACAATGCCGAGCGCCATCAGGATAATTCTTTCCCACTCCATTTTTTCTCCTCTTAACCTAGACGGTCACAAAAAGAATTTTTGCTCATAGCCAAGGTTTATTGATGTGCTTTGAAGATGAATGGAGAACTGCAACTCTCGTTGCTAGACGAACTAGTCCCTGCACTGTCATCTGCGGGAATTAAAACTCGTGCGCGCGCCTGAAAAGGAATATCTTTTGTTAATCTACAGAATGAACGCAAACGATGCAAGAAAAAAGAATGGATCTAAAAGGAGGTTACATTTTCCAAACGTGTGGAGAGCACAAATTTTTACCCATTTTATGCCGACCAGAAATGGGTAAATCTTGGGGCAAGGTGGGGATGGTGGGATTTATTATTGAGGCTAGGATTCAATCATAACCCGTTTTAACATTTCTTTTCGGTAAATCTTCATGAGCTCGCTTCGGGTGATGATCCCCAGTAACCGACGAAAACCGTCATCACTAGCCACCACCGGGAGCTCCTCCATATCAATGTAACTGAACTTGTTCAGGGAAGAAGCCAGAGTCTCGTCCGGGGTAACGTACACCACATCGCGATTGGCCATATCTCTGGCAAAAACCAGGCCGTTGAGTTGATCGTCGTAGACGAATTCTTTTATGTCCTGAAATGAGATAACTCCTTCCAGGTTGTCCTCCTCGTCGATGGTGTAGAGATAATTACCCTGCCCCTTGAGACAAAGCATCACCACCTCACTATAAGGCATATTACTGGGAATCTTAGGCACCTCGCGATTCATCACATCACGCACCGTAAGGGTGGTAAGCACCCCCATTTCCCGGGCGGCCGAGATGTCGATGCCTTGATCCACCAGAGACTGGGTGTAGATGGAATGACTCATGAGTCGGCGGTGAACCATAGTGGCCAGAACACAGGCTGTCATCAGTGGGAGGATAACCGTATAGCTGTTAGTCAATTCAAAGCCCATCATGATGGCGGCCATGGGGGCTTGGACCGCGGCTCCCAGTACTGCCCCCATGCCAACCAGGGCATAACCACCTGCTGAAGGGGCGATCCCCGGTGCCAACATATTAAATGCGTACCCCAAAATAGCTCCCAGCGTAGCTCCCATGAAAAGGCATGGGTAGAGGATGCCGCCCGAGCCTCCGGAACCAAGAGTAAAGGCTGTGGCTATTATTTTAAGAACCAGCAAGGCCAACAGGGTGTTCCAGAGAAAATTACCCTGAATGGCCTCGAGGATCGGTGTGTAGGCACAACCGAGAATTTGCGGAAAAAAGAAGCCGATCATTCCCACAACCAACCCACCGATTATTGGTTGCCAATGGGTCTTGACCGGAGCATGACGATGAAATAGTTTTTCAGCCCCATGCAAGGCCTTGGTAAAGCAGACAGAGACTATACCGGCAGCAATGCCGAGTAGGGCGTAGAAAGCAATCTCCCAGTAACTAAACAGGGTGTACGGGGGGAGTTTCAAGGCCGAACCCTCTACCAGCCAAGCCCGGCTAACCGCAGTTGCCACAACTGAGGAGATGACAATGGGGCTGAAGCTATGCACGCTAAATTCTCCAAGCACCACCTCCAGGGCAAAAAGCACTCCCGCTATGGGTGCATTGAATATGGCGGCAAGCCCCGCCGCAGCTCCACAACCCACAAGAACTCTCATCCTTTCTCCCGACACCTTGAAGAACTGGCCTACTGCGGAGCCGATTGATGCACCAATCTGAATGATGGGGCCTTCCTTCCCTGCTGAGCCGCCCGAACCAAGGGTAATGGCCGAGGCGAGCATTCTGGTGGAGAAAGTACGCACCTTAATGATGCCGCCCCTCAGAGCTACGGCTTCCATGGTCGACGGAACGCCGTCACTTTTTGCTTCAGCCGGAAAAAAATAGATGAGGGGAGCGAGAAATACCGCTCCGAAGGCGGGAATCAGAATAATGAGCCATTTGGGGTTTCCCACTATGTGAGGGACAATCTCAAAAAAGAAATGCTGGCCCAGCTCGATAAGTTTCTCAAAAAAGATACTTCCCAGGCCTCCCAGAAAGCCTACTATTACCGCAACAATTATCAGAAAGGTTTGATCACTCAGCTTGTAACGACGAAAGAAGTCGAGCAACTGATTTCTGAGAGAGCGGACGATTTGATCTTTGGCTGGAGGTTTCATCAACAGTCGATCCTTTTCAAACTAGCAGATCTGGTAGCTCAACTTTAAGGTGAAACTCCAGTGCCGGGAATACGGTAAGGATAGACCTCATCATTGACCAATCTCTTCAGCTTCTCAGACAAGAGGTTGTCCTTTGCCCTGGCAATGACCTCCAGCACACCATCAATGTCCTTCGCTTCCATAATGTCTTGGAAGTTCTCTTTGACTTTGAGGAAACGCACCAGATGGTAGAGAATGTTAATGAATAGGTCCTTGTCCTTGCGCGGAGCCATAGCCACGAAGATAATATGCACTGGTTTGCCATCCAGTGACTCGAAGGTCACCCCTTCCTTCGACCTTGCCATAATAATGAGAGGGCGTCGGGCTTCGTCGGTGAACACATGGGGAATGGCCATACCACCTCCGATAGCCGTGGTGGCTAGTTGCTCTCGTTCAATCAACTCGTCGAGAGCTTTCATCTTGTTGCGCAAATAGCCATCCGTGGCAACTCGTTCAAGGATCTCCTCCAGACAATCCAACCGCTCTAGCTTTTGAATGTCCAGAATCACATGTTTCTTGTCCAGGAATTGTCCAAGCTGCATAATCTTCTCCTTCCAGTACAATTTGCTTTAAATAGTTCGCAGTTCACTAAAGCAAGGACGGTGCCACGGTGGAGATTTTTTTATATTATAGGTTTAATTTAATAATTTCAATTATTTAAAATACTATTTTCTGAGTAGGGAAGACGTATAAAAAAATAATCATCTGCAAATTTTGCATATTTTAAGCTCTGTCAGCTTGTAGTAATCGCGGTAATTACCATATTAATACTGTAATATCAGTATCTTTTGGCTTATGCAAATTTTGCAGATAAAATTCTCACCAGGTGAGGAGAAAGCTTTTTGTGGCACAACCGCATTATAAACTATTTGAGCTCATATTTCTTAAGTTTGTAGTACAAATCTCGCTCACTTATTCCCAAAATCTCGGCTGTCCGTTTCCGGTGACCCCCTGTGTGTTCCAAGGTCTGGCGAATCATCTCTCTCTCCATCTCAGCCAGGGACAGACCCACAGAAACTTCCGCCTTTGTCGCCAAGTCAGATTCTAGCTGTAGACGTTCGGGCAGTAAATCCAGCCCAATTAACTGCTCTCTTGCCAGAATTACGGCTCGCTCGATACAGTTTTTTAGCTCCCGGATGTTTCCCGGCCATTGATAGTGGGTCAATCTCTCGTTTAGCTCTGAGGCAAATTTTAGGTTGGACTTGTGGTACTTGGTTGAGAAAGTGTCC
>JASFKF010000269.1:0-4113 GCA_050118775.1 Syntrophobacterales bacterium | reverse complement strand
CCGTTCAGCGTCAGGTTTCTCATGAAAGGAAGTAACTTTGTAGAATCTGTGCTCTTGTACTTTATGCACCTGGTCCCCTGCCTCAATATAGCCATAGCCGGTCTCAGGTGATAAGGGGCGAATACCCAAAGTAATCAGGGCTGGCTGTTTCCGAGCCATTGCTACAGCTGCCCTTAAGGTGGAAAGAAACAGATCCTCATCAGCAATAAGGTGGTCTGCCGGCAGTACCACCATTATTGCACTTGGGTCACGATGCTGGACTAGAAGAGCAGCTAAACCTATACATGCGGCTGTGTTTCGTCCAACTGGTTCCAGGAAGATGTTCTCAGCCGGAAGCTCAGCCAGTTGCTTGTGCAACTCCTCTCCGTGAGCTTCACCAGCCACCACTAGAACATTTTCCACCGGGAGCAAATTAGCAATCCGTGCTATGGTCTGTTGCAGCATTGAACGTCGCCCTACAATATTGAGAAGTTGCTTGGGTCTCTTTTCTCTGCTCCTAGGCCAGAATCTGGTACCCTTGCCTCCAGCCATGATTACCGCGTACATCGCCTTCACACCTCCTTTTCGACTTGAGCCTTACCTTTCAGCAAAAGGGTTCGACCAGTATACGGTCTCACTGGCCATTTGTCATTTCTCATTTGTCATTTACCATTTCTCATTACGGTTTAGGCCTAACTAGCCGTCGGCCGCATCGGGCTAACCAGGAAAGAATTTTACAGAGAACTTCCAGGTGTGCTAAATTAAGATCTTTCCATCTTTTTGGAGCTAAAAGCTTATTAATGGTTGAGATTGGTGAGAAAGGATAGATGGTTATGCAAACAGATCTCGATTACAAGAAAGTTGGAGAGCGTCTTCAGAATTTTAGGGAGGTTCGTGGACTCACTCGAGCTGTGGTGGCTCAAAAACTAGGCATAAGTGAAAAAGACCTTGAACGGTTGGAAACTGGGAAAAAGAAACTCTCTTCGGAGAACATCGAGGTCTTGAGAGAGACATTCTCGTTGGATCCTGCCTGGCTCTTGGGCGGCCAGAATCTATAAGCATTTTTGTTCATAAACGTTTACCGGCTCAATATTGCTGTTCTGAAGAGCAATTATACGATCCCTCCGCTTTTGCCTCGCTACTCACAGTCGGGCAAATTCCAACCGCCACTATGTTGAAGGCCAGTCCATAATGCGAACAGACAAATTATTAATATTTTGCACCGTTGTGGTCGCTATTCTAGTTTGCTCATCCTGCCCCAAGACTGAGCAGGGAGTTCGGACCGAATTGATAGAACTGCAGACCACTGATGGGGTAAGACTGGACTCCGTCTTGCGTGAACCTTACCCTGGTCGGGCCAGAGCCGGAGTTGTTATGGTTCACGGATATGGGGGAAACTTCTATTCCGGCATTATGGCCTTTCTTCCCCAAGCCCTATCTCGACGTGGCTTCGCTACTTTGGCTCTTAACATGCGAGACCACGACTTGGGCCCCAAGAAAAATTTATTTGAAGAGAACCTACCAGACATCGTCTCAGGTGTGGATGAAATGGCTAGACACGGCTATGAGGCTCTTTTCCTCTATGGCCACAGCATGGGAACCAACCGAGTACTCTTTTATCTGGCAGAGACAGAGGATCCCAGGATCGGTGGAGTCATTCTCACTGGTCCCCCAGGAAACCTCTTCCAATGGAATGTCAGAACCTTCGGCCTGGAAGCTGCGACTCAACTTCTCCATCGGGCCCAGGAGCTCAAGGCCGAAGGCAAAGGTGACACCTGGATGCTTATTGACCTTGGCCCCCTTGGCAAGACTCTCTACACGGCTAAGCATGTGATTAGTCTCAGGGGCCCACAAACCCTCTCCGATCCATTTATGAACATTGCTCGCCTTTCTAAACCCGTTCTTATAGTCCACGGTCTGGCTGATCGCCTAGCGGATCCCCAGGTGGCAGATCAACTCCAGAACAACGCCGGAACCGGGAGCCACGTGACGGTAAGAAAGGTGGGAGGTGCGGACCACCGTTTCCGCGAGCATGAAAAAGAATTAGAGGAGATTATAACTCAGTGGCTGGTTGAACAAATCAAGCAGTAACGGGCGCATTATGGCAAGACCAAAAGACCAGATGTGAGATATGGGATATGGGATGTGAGAATCAAATTCAGGAATTCAGGGATTTTTCGAGACAAGGCTCAATTCTTTAATCCCTTAATGCGCAATTCCTGAATGTGTAGATCACATATCGCACATCCCACATCTCACATCACTCATCTGAGGAGATTTGTTATGCCAGAAAGACTCATAGTCGTCGGTGGCGGCGCTGGTGGGCCCAGCGCAGCCGCTAAGGCAAAACGTGTACGGCCCGATTTAGAAGTCACGATATTGGAAGCTGGTGAACATGTTAGCTTCTCATCCTGACCGACACCCTATTACATCGGCGATGTAATCAGGGATGAGGCCAAGCTAATTGCCCGAACACCTGAAGCCTTTGCCAAGTCTGGCATAGAGGTAAAACTTCATACCAAAGTGGTCAACATACGACCAGAAAAAAAGGTGGTTGAAGTAACCACAGGTGAAACCCTTCCTTTCGATTATCTGACGGTGGCTACTGGTGCAAAGCCTCGCTTGCCCTCCGTTTCGGGGCAAGATCTTGACGGGATCTTTTTTTTACGGAACGTTGCTGACGCTATTCGCATAAAAAGCTTCATTAATCAACGAAATGTCAGACGTGCCGTGATAATTGGAGCTGGGTTAATTTCCCTTGAAGTGTGCGAAGCTTTTAGGCGACTTGGACTAGAGACTACCGTTGTTTATCGAAAAGATCTTCCCATGAGGAGGCTTGGCCAAGACTTTGCTGAGCAGATACTCATAGAACTCGAATCCAATGGCGCAAACTTTATGGCTGACACAAGCTTGCAGGGTTTTGAACCAACAAGCTCTGGAACCATTATGGTCCACACTAGCAATGGCACTTTAGAGTCTGATCTGGTGTTAATCGGCATCGGTGTTGTTCCAGAGGTTTCTCTCGCCTCAGAAGCTGGTATTGAAGTAGGTCCAACCGGCGCTATTGCGGTAAATGAGTACATGCTAACTAACTACCCATTCATTTATGCGGCCGGAGATTGTTGCGAGTGTTTTCATCGCATTAGCCGCAAACCGGTGCATGCTCCCCTTGGAGATATTGCCAACAAACAAGGCCGTATTGCCGGTGCTAACGTCGGTGGTCAGAACGTTTTATTCCCCGGAATCGTGGGATCCCTTTGCTTCAAGGTATTTAATCTTGAAGTTGCCAGCACTGGCTTGACTTTGGAAGAAGCCGAGAAAGTTGGCTTTAAAGCCGATTCTGTTACCATTCAAGGTGCCTCTAAAGCACACAGCTATCCTGGTAGCCGAGAACTTCAAATCCGCTTGGTTGCCGACACTGAAACCGGCCGGTTTCTTGGAGCTCAGTCTGTGGGCGGCGACGGGGTGGTCTCCAGGATCAACGGGTTGGCAGTCGCCTTGACAGGCGGCCTATCTATAGAAGAACTGGCCTATGTGGACCTGGCCTACGCCCCGCCCTTCTCAGGCGCCTGGGATCCGATTCATATCGCAGCTCAAAAATTAATCAAATAATGTTTGGTCAGTTTTGTCGGTTTGGCCAGTTTGGCCGGTTTAGTCGGTGTATGCCTAAACCAATTAATTTTAGCAATTGCTTAGAGCTAATGTTCCAGTGGTTCAAGCTATGTTAAGATATTGGAGCGGATAGTAGGCTAAACTGACCTAACTGGCTTAACCGGCATAACCGCTAAATTAATTCGTTCTATGCGGGTTGATCCATAAAACTAAATAAATATCTCTGAGGTGGTTTCTTGAAGATACTCCTCCACATGTGCTGTGCACCATGTTCCATTTACCCTCTCGAGATCTTGCAGGGTGAAGGAGCACGTGTTTTCGGTTTGTTCTATAACCCCAATATCCATCCCTACCAGGAATTCCTCCGCCGCCGGCAAGCCGTGGAGCAGCTGGCAGAAAGTCTCGGGTTGGAAATGATTTACCGGGACGAATATGACGTTGTGAGTTTTTTGCGCCAGGTGGCATTTAGGGAGTCGCAGCGTTGTCCCATTTGCTATGACTTGCGCCTCGATGCGGCTGCGC
>JASFKF010000268.1:0-4119 GCA_050118775.1 Syntrophobacterales bacterium | reverse complement strand
TATCAATGTGGAGTCGACCAGCAGTGTCTACTAGGAGGATGTCGCACCCCTGTTGGCCCGCATAGCCAACTGCCATGGTGGCAATCTCCACAGGATTCATCTGCGTGGTGGCAGGAAAAACAGGAATGGACAGTTGTTTTCCGAGGGTTTGAAGCTGATCGATGGCCGCAGGGCGATAAACATCGGTTGGAACCAGGCAAGGTTTTCGGTTAAGATCTTTGAGATAAAGGGCTAGCTTGCCGGCAGTGGTGGTTTTTCCCGACCCCTGGAGGCCGACCAGCATGTAGACCAGGGGAGTACGGCCAGTGAGTTCCAGGGGGGCAGCTTCGGTTCCCATGAGTTCGGTCAAGGCCTCATGGACAATTTTGACCACCTGCTGGCCTGGGGTGAGGCTATCCATTACTTTCTCACCAGTGGCCTGCTCAGCAAGGTCAGCCACAAATTGCTTTGCCACTTTATAGTTTACATCCGCCTCTAGCAGGGCTAGACGAACCTCGCGCATAGCTTCCTTGATATGCTTATCCGTGAGCTTTCCCTGCCCTTTGAGGCGTTTGAGAGTGCGGTTGAACTTTTCGCTTAGATTTTCGAACATAATTGCTTTCGTCTGTGAAAGTCCAGTAAAGTAGTAAAGCCATTTATTATAGAAAGCATGCAATAGGGTGTCAAGAAAAACCAATCCAGGAGTTTCCCCGTTTTTTCCTTTATAATTTCCTATCTTCGTGGTTAAGCAGATGTAGTTCGAGTAAGCAACGGAATCCCATACTCAGGTTGTTCAGATGATATTTGACTCGCAGCTCACCCTGTTTTTGTCCTTGCTTCTGACTTACTGTTCCTTGGGAGCACTACTGAAATCCTAGCAAATTAGCTTAAAAACCGGCCTATTGCAGGATCGAAAAAATATCTGGACATTTCAAAAGATTTACCCTATCTTATGTTGGCCACAACAAGTGAAATTTCTTACAACGTTCGAGGATGCCCCCTTGGCCATCCTCTACACTCCATGTTTGGTAAAGAGACGCGTAAGATTTTTGAGCAGCTCGTCTTGGTTTCGCAATTGGGACTGACCATGGTGGGCTGCATAGGGCTTGGTTTGGCTACAGGCTACTATCTCGATAAGTGGCTTGGAACTAAGGGCATTTTCCTGACCACCTTCATACTTCTCGGTATTGCTGGCGGCGGCTTTACCGTCTATCGGCAGATTAAAGAGCTGGAGACGCAGGACAATGACGAATCTGCTGAAGATGATGGACCATAAGATTTCGAGGCTCGACCGGGTACTCTGATAAACATGAGCGACTATCTCACGCTGCAAAGGACTCTGATTAAGAAAACCCTGTTTTTCGCCTTGGCCGCAGCCTGTATTTGCCTCGCTTTAGATCAGAAGGCGGCTGCCAAAGGTATCGCCATAGGAAGTGTCTTCAGCGTGGCCGACTTCAAGTTGATGGCCTTACTCCTGCCACGGCGGCTGCTCGGTCAGAGCAGAAGCAGCGTTTTTTTTGGCCTCATTTGTCGATTTGTTTTGCTCAGTATACCTTTAATTCTTGCAATCAAGTTGCCCTCAATTAACTTCGCTGCAACGGTTGGCGGTCTGCTGTTGACGAAGGCGGCTGTCTTTTACCATTTTTTCCTCAGCAAGGGTTCGACACCATCGGCAGGCCCCAGCAAGAGGAATAGCTCCAGTCAGGGCAACTTCGACAACCTTGGATGTGGAGCCTCTTCTGCTATGGTGGAGCAAGAGAGAAGTTGACCGCTAAGAGATAAAGGCTGGCACCGATATGGAAGGGATAGGCAAAGTAAGTCAATGGGTGTTCCACCTCGGTGGGATGCAGTTTAAGGTCAACAGCGCGACACTGTTGATGAGCTGGTTGATAATAGGTCTCATCTTGGTATTTACCGTGCTGGCAACTCGCCGCAGGGCGATGGTTCCTGGCCCATGGCAGCATCTTAGTGAACTGCTGGTGAGTTGGGTAAAAGATCTGTCCGTTGACGCACTGGGAGAGCAATGGGGCCAGCGCTATTACCCACTGATTTGCGCTCTATTCATCTTCCTCCTTTTGTGCAACTGGATCGGCCTCATCCCTTTCATGGAGGAACCTACCAAGGATTTGAATACCACACTAGGCCTTGGCATCATGGGATTTTTCATAGCCCACGGGACCGCAATCAAGGTAAAGGGACCCAAAAAGTACATAACGGAATATTTCAAGCCTATCTTTTTCATGATGCCCCTGAACCTGGTGGGAGAATTGGCCAAGGTGATCTCCATATCTTTTCGTCTTTTTGGCAATATAATGGGCGGCAGCATAATTATTATTGTGGTTTCATACCTAGCATACGGCTTGGTCTTGCCGCCTTTTCTCTATGCTTTTTTTGGTTTGTTTGTCGGGACAATTCAGGCTTTTGTCTTCACGGTTCTCACCCTGGTTTATATATCGGTGCAGATCAGGTGAAGTAACAGAAAGGAGGATGGAGGAATGGAAATAAGTGGAGTTGATCTAGTTCGAGCTGCAGCGCTTCTGGGAGCAGGTTTGTCCATGGGTTTTGGCGCTATTGGCCCAGGAGTTGGTGAGGGAATTGTAGGTGGTAAGGCCTGTGAGGCCATAGGTCGCAATCCGAGAGAAGCCGGAATGCTAACTCGCACCATGCTTGTAGGCCAGGCGGTTTCAGAGTCCACAGGAATCTATGCCCTGGTGGTAGCTCTGCTTCTGATCTTTGTGGTGTGAGAAAGAGGCGATCTCCATGGATGTCACCGATTGGGTCAAGTTGGCCGCTTTTATTGGGGCGGGACTTTCCATGGGCTTTGGCGCTATAGGCTCCGGAGCTGGGGAGGGATATGTCGGTAGTAAGGCCTGTGAAGGTATGGGTCGTCAGCCTGCCGTGGCCGATGAATTGCTGCGCACTATGCTGGTAGGCCAAGCGGTAGCTGAAAGCACAGGCATCTATGCTCTGGTGGTAGCTTTGCTGCTGTTGTTTCGAGATTTTTCCGTGGTCCGTTTGATCGAGATTCCGGCTTTTCTGTCAGCGGGACTATGTATGGGTCTCGGTGCCATTGGCCCAGGAGTCGGTGAGGGAATTGTAGGCGGTAAAGCCTGTGAGGCCATCGCTCGCAATCCGGAGACCTCACCGGTAATTGTTCGTACCATGTTAGTGGGCCAAGCGGTGGCTGAGAGTACGGGCATCTACGCCTTGGTAGTTTCCTTGCTGTTGATCTTTGTTATTTGAGTCGGTAATGTTTTGGTCAATGGAGTGAAGTTTTTGACTTTCTTAGGATTGTCTTATGGTTGAGATTAACCTTACTATTTTGATTCAGGTCGTACATTTTTTGCTCCTGCTTTTTATCCTGAATCGGTTTCTTTTCAGGCCGACTATTAATCTGATCGAGGAGCGGGAAGAGAAGATTACCAGGTGGGAGGAAGATACCAAGAATTGTCATGAGTCGATGCAGGCGAGGCTTGAGAGTTACGAAAACCAGCTGCATGAGGCCAAGGCACAGGCTCAAGAGCAGCAGGAGCTGATGACAGAAGAGTTGAAAAAAGAAGAGGATAAAAAGCTGGAGGCAGTCTCCGAGGAAGCCCTGCGCATAGTGGCCTCCACCCGGGAGAAACTGCAACAAGAGGCCGAAGTGTTACGGGGACAACTTCGGGAACAGGCGGAAGAGATGTCGCAGCTGGTGACTGAAAAAGTTTTAGGAAGAAAGGCATGAAGAAACATCTCCGGCGAAGATATATGCTGTGGTTCCTTTTGGTGGGGATTCTCGCCATGGCACTCGTAAGCGGTTTGGCGCTGAGCGCTTGGGCGGCAGAAGCAGGGCAGGGAAAGAGTAATTTTAAAGAGCTCTGGCTTAATATCTGGCGAGTGCTCAATTTCTTGATACTTGTCTTTTTCTTGGTCAAGCTTCTCCGCGAGCCTTTGACACGCTTTTTCAGCGAACGCAGTCGCCTGATTCGCGAGCGGATCGAGGGGGCCGAACAGGCCTACCGTGAGGCAGAACGGCAACTGGAAGAGGCTGAGCAACGTTTTGAATTCCTGGACAAAGAAATCAAGAAAATAAGGCAGATAATCGGCGAGCAGGGCGAAAGGGAGAGGGCACGAATCATTGAGAATGCTCAGGAGACTGCG
>JASFKF010000267.1:0-4120 GCA_050118775.1 Syntrophobacterales bacterium | reverse complement strand
ATCTCAGATCCCACATCTGTTGCCACAATTGGTTCAGTGCTTGTAATTTCAAATCTTCATGCAGTTTTGCCATGCTTTGGCTGAACTATAAAATTAAATATTGGAGGTGTCAATGAATGAGCATGGAGCATGGGGCATGGGGCATGGAGCATGGGGCATGGGGCATGGAGCATAGGGCATAGCGTGAGGAGTCAGGAGTAAGAATCCAGAATTCAAGAGAGAAACAAACAAAACTGATTTTCATCTAATTGCTGGCTACCGACTGCTGACTACTGGCTACTGAATTCTTTGATTGTGGATTTCGGATTGAGCTCAGCGCTCTTCTCAATCTAAAGAAGAATCTAAAATCAACAATCTAGAATCCGTAATAGTTTGTCCTTTGCTCTATCATCTTGCTAAGATACAGAAAGAGAAAAAGGGGTAGTGTAAATGGAATCTTTCTGGATTCTTGGAGCGGGACATTTTGGCTCTTTGGCGGTGAAGCGCATTTTACAGGGGAAAGGGCACTGCAACCTAATAGTAGTGGACCGGGATGCAAGACCACTGGATGATCTTAAGGAAAAGCCCCTGAATGTTGTGAAACAGGAAGCCGTCCACTTTCTCTCAGCGCAACATGGTACGGGAGATGAATGGATTGTCCCAGCAATTCCCGAACATGTTGCCTTCTGCTGGCTCCGTCAACAGTTGAACAAAGCGGGCACAGTCACGGCACTCGTCGCCCCTTTAGTCCTTGATCAGCAAATTCCTAATCCAATAAGAACCAAAGAAGGTGTTCTCTATACGAGCTTTGCAACCTTTCGCTGCCCAGATGACTGTGATGAGCTGGAGGAGATGTGCAGCGTAACCCGAAAACGGCGTCAAGCTAATTTGTTTGAGCTCATCCAAAACATAAAGGTCCCCGGCTATAAGACCCTGGTGGTTCGCAGCCGTCAACTGGCGCCGGGCGTTGGTGGCTACCAACTGTCGACTCTTTGGCGGCTTCTCGAGGCAGTGAAATCCTCCAGAAAGAATATCCTGGTCGCCACCGCCTGCCGATGCCACGGGGTTATTAATGCACTGCGTTTTCACCGCAGTAAGAGCTAGGCACTGACCACTAGGCACTAGGCAAGGGGAAACAGCGAGACGAGCGAGACGTGCAAAATCAGAATCATAAAATGCGTGGTATTCGCGATTTCCCGTCTCGCCCGACCTCCCGTCTCGTGAGGCACAGCTCACAGAGCTTTGCCTTAATCATTGACGGGCTTGGTGGATGTCGCTATACTCTCAATAATATCAAGGAACTAAAGGAGTTATCCAGATATGACGAGGGCAAGAACATATGAGTGAATCCGGTAAAGCAGTGCTGCAAGCCATATTTACCAGGAGAAGCGTCAGGCAGTATACCGACAATCCGGTAGATCAGCAGGATGTGCAAACTATCCTGGAGGCTGGTCGCTGGGCTCCTTCCGGACTCAATAACCAGCCGTGGCGTTTTGCGGTCGTTCAAGACTCTAAAGTCAAAGATGAGGTTGCGAAACAGACCCGTTACCGAGAGATAGTTCGTAACGCCCCTTTGATCATTGCAGTATTTATTGATCATGATGCCAGCTATGATCGGACCAAGGACTGTCAGGGGATAGGTGCCTGCCTACAAAATATGTGGCTGGCCACTCATGCTTTAGACCTGGGAGGTGTCTGGCTTGGCGAAATCTTGAAGAACAAGGAGCGGGTGGGAGAGATCCTAGAGGCGCCTGAGACCTATGAATTGATGGCGGTTTTAGCTATTGGGTATCCTAAACATCGGCAGCAAAAGTCCGATCGCAAGTCCCTTTCAGATCTCGTTTTCAAGGAATTATGATGGGGCAAAAGGAGGGGGGAAGTTATGAAAATTGATGGCGCTGTTTCGAGTAGTAGTCGTTTGCTGGTTTGGATGCTTTCAATTCTTCTCCTTGTTGGCTCCGGGTGTGCGGCTCTGCAAAAGTCTGAGGATAACTCTGGGGAGGCTGAAGAAAAGAAAAGTGAAGTTAAAACTCCTACGCCTGTCTACTATGATTTTGCTGATATTTTGATTCCGGCAGAACTTTCCCTTGATAGGAAGAATTCCTTTGTCTACAGTACGCCTTCCTTTTCAGCAGGTGTCCTGGTGTTCGAAGGGTATGTGCAAGGTGAGTCTTTGGTAAATTTCTTTACCACTAACATGCCCAAGGATGGGTGGATTCTAAAATCCAGTTTCCGCTACCGTCGGGTAATCCTGAACTTCGAAAAGGATCAGCGTAGTTGTCTAGTAAGCGTGGCCGAGTATCCACTGAAAAGCAGAGTTGAAATCTGGGTAGCACCCCAACTTGCGGCGAGTATGCCTTGAGGACGGAAGCAAGCTTAACCACGAAGATCACAAAGTACACAAAGGAATTATTTTATATTTGAAAATGCCTTTGTGCTCTTTGTGCCCTTTGTGGTGAGGGTAAAAGGTAAAGAGGACGACATGACAATATTAAAAGACCGGAAGATTCTTTTGGGCGTAACTGGAGGGATCGCAGCCTACAAAGCATTGGAGTTAACCAGGCTTTTGGCTGTGGAGGAAGCTCAAATAAGGGTGATTATGACCCAAAGCGCTATGGAGTTCGTTCAACCTCTCTCATTTCAGGTACTCTCTGGTCAGCCTGTATGTACTCATCTTTTTGATTTAGAGACGGAATCACGAATTGGTCACATCCAAGTTGCCACCGAGGCTGAGGTAGCTGTAATTGCTCCAGCCACAGCAAACATCATTGGCAAGTTGGCACACGGGATTGCCGATGATTACTTGACTACGGCCCTGCTAGCTTGCACCGCTCCCAAGATTATTTGTCCGGCCATGAATGTGAATATGTATGAAAACCAGATTGTGCAGGAAAATCTCGCCAGGCTCAAGAGTCGGGGTTTTGATCAAGTGGGACCCGAAGCCGGTGACCTCGCGTGTGGGGTTCAAGGGCTGGGTAGATTGGCGCCCGTAGATGAAATTTTGGAGTCCATTCGGCGATTATTGACACCGCAATCCCTTAAGGGAAAAAGGGTTTTGGTGACCGCTGGACCCACCAGGGAGATGTTGGATCCAGTACGACATCTGACCAACCCCTCATCTGGGAAGATGGGGTATGCTCTGGCAAGTGCAGCGAGACGGAGAGGAGCTGAGGTCACTCTTGTGAGTGGACCATCTTCTCTGGCTCCACCCCATGGAGTTAAACAGGTCCAGGTCACCACTGCCCAGGAGATGCATGAGGCTGTTATGGAACAATTCGGCCAGATGGAAGCGGTGGTAATGGCGGCGGCAGTTTCTGATTATCGTCCAAAGAAAATGGCAGTGAAGAAAATAAAAAAGATAAAAGCGAAGGAATCTCTCGAGCTGGAAAAGACCGAGGATATCTTGCTGCGTCTGGGAGAACTCAAGCAAGGGCAAATCCTGGTGGGGTTTGCAGCGGAGACCGAAGACTTGCTGGAAAATGCAAAGAAAAAGCTCCGCCAGAAGAAGGTGGATTTCATTGTGGCAAATGATCTCACCGCAGCTGATGTTGGTTTTGGCTGTGACACTAATGAAGTGACCATTTTGTGGCCGGGAGGCGAGGTTGAAAAACTACCTTTAAAGAGCAAAGAATTGATCGCCATGGAGATATGGGATCGAGTAGAGCGTCTGTGGCAAAGATAAGGGATTCATTGCTTGTCATCCTTTAAAATAAGTCAGTCTTTAATTTATGGAGATGTAGAAAACCTGTTATAGTAGGGATCAAAAAGAATTTACCCTAATGTTGCATATCTATGTCGAGGAAAAACGCGTGATAGTCCGTTCCGGTGTAGGCATGTAACGTTAGGATATATGCAGGATGAGGAAAATATGCGTTTTGGCAATCATGGGGGAAAATCCCACGGTGACGGGGAGGTTGAGAGGTCGGTTCGCCGAGATCTGGCTGAACTGGCAGCTTCCCTTCGTCAGCATCTTAGCTATCAGGCCTTGATGGGTCTTGAGTGGTTGCCATCAGAGTTGGTAACGATCACCCAGGTTTTGCCGGAGACCCTGGATGAGATAAGGGGCAAGTTGGGAGAATGTACCCGATGTAGACTTCACTCCAATCGAAGTCACATTGTCTTTGGGGAAGGAACTTCCTCA
>JASFKF010000266.1:0-4121 GCA_050118775.1 Syntrophobacterales bacterium | reverse complement strand
TGCCCTATGCCCTATGCCCCATGCTCCATGCCCTATGCTTTTCCTAACATGGGACACACAGTTTGCGGAATTGGTTGAAATAGTAAAAAGTTTCCATAAAATAGAGCGCACTAGACTGGATGTTTGATTCTTGATACTGGATTCTCGATGCTGGATTCTTGATTTGAGACACATGAACCTTGATCAAAGTAAGCAAATACACCAGATTCGGCGAAGTGTTCTTTTGCAAATATCTTTATTATCCAGTATCCAGTATCCAGGATCTAGTATTCAGGATCTCAGATAGTCCAATTAATTAAGATTTACCCTAACTGGTTCATTGGTATGGCTTTAGTCAGAAATCGGAGTTATCGTCTTTTTCGCTCAAGCCCTATCAGCTTGCTCTGGCTTGACATCGTCAAGTTTCTTCTGGTCATACTTGCTCTTGCTTGGCTACTCTATAGAGGGACGGAGAGTCTGGGCTATAACTGGCAGTGGCACCGAGTACCCAGATACATCTTGAGCCTAGAAGATAGTAAGCTTATATTCGGTCCTCTAGTCGATGGCTTGATTGTAACTTTACGCATCTGCGCCTGGAGTCTGGTGCTAGCCGCCCTTTTTGGTCTGGTGACTGCGCTGTTGAGAATGTCGGACTCTTTTGTGGGCAAAACCTTGGCCCGAGGTTATCTGGAACTGGTCAGAAACACTCCCCTCCTAGTCCAATTGTTTTTCATCTATTTTGTTCTTGGACCAGTAATGGGAATCGGCAGGTTTACTTCAGGGGTGTTGGCACTGAGTCTATTTGAGGGAGCCTACGCTTCGGAAATCTTCAGGGCTGGTATAGTCTCCATCGACAGAGGACAATGGGAGGCGGCCCATAGTCTCGGTCTCAGCCTGATCCACACCTACAGGTATATAATCCTACCCCAGGCCATCAGGCGGGTTCTTCCTCCCCTCACCAGTCAGGCAGTTTCGCTGATTAAAGACTCGGCCCTAGTATCCACCGTGGCCATATACGATTTGACCATGCAGGCACAAGTGATAATCAGTGAGACATTCTTAACTTTTGAGGTATGGTTCACTGTAGCAGCCATCTACCTCGCTCTCACAGTGGTGCTGTCAGTCATTGCTGACATCCTGGAAAATCGTTTGTTAACCTAACCTGGAAGATTTCGATGCAAAGAAGGAACCTAGGTGATTACATCATTGAAGTAGAGGGAGTTTACAAGACTTTTCCCAGTGGCGTCCAAGCCCTTCATGATTTCTCCACCAAGATCCGGCGCAGGGAAGTTGTGGTAATCATAGGCCCCTCTGGCGCTGGGAAGTCTACATTCCTTAGGTGTCTAAACGGCCTCGAAGGTTTTGATAGAGGTACCGTTACTATCGACAATATACCTCTTGATGAGAACAAAAAGAATCGTTTAGAAATTCGTAAAGAGGTAGGCATGGTCTTCCAGTCCTTCAACCTTTTTCCTCATCTGACCGTCCTAGAAAATGTCAATCTGGCGCAAGTGTTGGTCAGGAACAAGAGCAAAGAAGAGGCCACAGAGACTGCCATGTCCTTGTTGGAAAAGGTTGGCATTCCGGAAAAAGCCCACACATATCCGGGCCAACTCAGCGGCGGGCAGCAACAACGAGTTGCCATTGCCAGGGCCCTGGCAATGGCGCCAAAAGTAATGCTCTTCGACGAGGCAACTAGTGCTCTCGATCCAGAGATGATTGGCGAAGTCCTAGAGGTGATGAAAACGCTTGCCCGGGAGGGAATGACCATGGTGGTGGTTACCCACGAGATGGGATTCGCACGAGAAGTTGGGGATCGGGTGATATTTATGGACGAGGGAAGAATTGTGGAGGAAGGATCAGTGGAACAGATCTTTTCCAATCCACAGGAGGAGAGAACTAAACTGTTCATCGGCCAAATACTTTGAGGGCACAGAGCATGGGGCGAGTTGGGATTTCGGAATGCGGATTTATTGACGTATGGCGCATAGCGCATAGCGATTTAGGTCATGTGCCTTCGGCGTCATTATGTCACTACGCTCCGCTGTCATTTATTGTAAGAGGTAGAAATCGAAGATTCGAGGTCACAGGCTAGAGATAAAGTGAGCTAAAGTCTGGTTTTTTGCGTATAACGTATAACAAATAACGAATAACATCTCGTGCCCTTCACCGTTCACGGTTTACCTTTAACGACTTGGACGATTTGAGCGACTTGAACGATTTGACTTGACGCTATGCTCTTTGCGCTTTGACCTTTCCACATGTAGGAGAGAGGGGGGAAAGATGAAAACACTTCGAGGACTTCTTCAGGCTCTAATCACCACCGCTTTGGTTTTCTCTCTGGCGATATCGGCTTCCGCAGGTAAGTTGCAAAAACAATTAGTCGCCGAAAGCACCATCGAAACAATAATTAAGCGAGGCTCACTTCGTGTGGGCATGTCCACTTTTGTTCCCTGGGCAATGAAGGATAAAACTGGCAAATTCATTGGTTTCGAAATCGAAGTTGCCACTCGACTGGCAAAAGACACCGGGGTAGAGGTTGAGTTCATACCAACCAAATGGGATGGTATCATTCCTGCCCTCCTTACTGGCAAGTTCGACGTCATCATAGGAGGCATGACTATTCGGCCAGATCGCAACCTTAAAGTAAACTTCACAATTCCTTACGATTACAGCGGCCAAACGATCTGCGCCCACAAGAAATTGGCTGCCGGTTTCAAGCAACCTGAGGACTTCAATCGTCCCGAGGTGATTCTTGGAGCCCGACTCGGATCCACATCGGTTCCCGCGATAAAACGAATTATGCCCAAGGCAAAGCTCCGCCTCTTTTCAGAAGAGCCCCAGCTCTATCAGGAATTGCTCAATGGTAACCTCCATGGCGTTGTCGCCTCCCTACCAACCCCGGCATACCAGGCCTTAAAGTATCCAGATCTCCTCTTCGCCATTACCGAGCCGTTTTCTCGCGAGCTCATAGGATTTGCCCTGCGCAAGGGTGACTTCGACACCCTCAACTACTTCAATAGTTGGATTCGTTCCGTCGAGGCTGAAGGCTGGTTGCAGGAGAGACATAATTATTGGTTTAACACCAAGGAGTGGGAGCAGTTCATTAAGTAGCTATGGGCATGGAGCATAGGTCATAGGGAGGCGATTTCGGATTGCGGATTGCGGATTGATGCCGCATAGGGCAGAGCGCATAGCGATTTAGGTCATGAGCCTTCGGCGTCATTAAGTCACTACGCTCCGCTGTCATTTATTGTAATAGGTGAAAGGCGAAGATCGGAAGTTGGAGGTCAGAGGCCAGAGGTCAGAGAAAAGGGAGTTACAGTCTGGTCTTTTGCGTATAACGTATAACAAATAACCAATAACATCTCGTGCCGTTTACCGCTTACCCTTTACGAATTGAACGATTTCAACGGCCAATCGACAAATGATAAATGTGAGATGACCAATGAGAACCTTGCCAAAAAAGAAAACTAAAATAACCCCCCTCGATCTTGTGATCTCCCTGCTGATTTTGGCGGGAGCTATTTACCTCAGCCACAAGATCAGGATTGGGCTTAACTACAAGTGGAATTGGCAAGCCATACCCCAGTACTTTTTTCGCTACGATCCAGAGAGGGGCAAGTGGGTAGCCAATCTAATCATGCAAGGTCTCTTCACCACCATACGGCTGAGTATCTGGGGTACGGTTCTGGCCACGGTTTTTGGGACTATCGTGGGGTTCTGCCGGTTGAGCCAGAAATTGTTTTACCGCCTCGTGGGCAGAACTTACTTAGAATTAATCCGCAACCTGCCCCCTCTGGTTTTGATCTTTATTTTTTACTACTTTGTCAGCAGCCAGATCATGCCTATTTTGGCCATCGATGACTTGATCTTATCCCAGCCTGAGATTGTGCAGCGGGGTTGTGCAATCCTTTTGGCACCTCCCCCTTTCATCTCTGCCTTTGTCTCTGCCCTCTTTACCCTGGCGGTTTTTGAGGGAGCATATATTGCTGAAATAATTCGGGCTGGTATCCAGTCAATCGACCAGGGCCAGTGGGAGGCCTCTCATGCCTTGGGCTTATCGAAATGGCAACAGATGCGTTATGTCATCTTCCCCCAAGCATTGCAAAGAATTTTGCCGCCCCTGGCTGGACAATTCA
>JASFKF010000265.1:0-4130 GCA_050118775.1 Syntrophobacterales bacterium | reverse complement strand
ATTAACCTTTGCGGAACCTGCTCTAAAGGAACAACTATCCTCCGCTCCAGATAAAACTCAGCGATGAGGCTGTCGTTATCATCATACACTGTGGTGACTATAGACGGCTGATAGTCTTTCAGAGAGGTAATCTGGGGAAGATTCCGGGTAATGCGATAGAACCCGTAACCACCACTCAACAGAAGGACAGATATCACTATCAAAGAGGTCCAGGCAATAAATCTACCTTTTCCCCTCTTGCGCCTTTTCGGTAGTTGCGGCCGTCTAAAATGGCCTCTGAAAGTTGCCAAGTTAAAGTTTCCCTTGTAGTTTATTAAAAAGCTGGATTCTAAAACACTAGGCTGCTTATGTCAAAAGCATTTATTAGAAGTTCTATATATAGGCGCTACCCATATCTTGACAATCTGTGCAGAAACCATGCCGAGGTACAAGAACGATAATGCCATCTTTTAAATCAATACTAGAAAACATCGCTGATAAAAGCTGCATATATAATCCTTTTCCGCTAGAATTAAGTTACCGACTTTGATGATAGTAAGTAAAACTCATTTTTACAGTTTACTCTCGATGGACTCAATTAGTATGGCGGATAGGGTCCTCAACATTGCCCACCGTGGCGCCAGTTCCCTTGCTCCAGAGAACACTCTTTCTGCGGCCCGTAAGGGTTTGGAAGCAGGCGCTGACATGTGGGAGTTGGACGTTCAATTGACCGCGGACGGTGAACTTATCGTTATTCATGATTCTACACTAAAACGTACTTCAAATGTTGAGGATGTATTCCCCCACCGGAGACCCTGGCAGGTTCATGAGTTCACCCTCGATGAGATCCGTAAACTTGATTTCGGCTCATGGTTTATGGAACAAGATCCCTTCGGCCAGCTCGCTGCGGGGGTTGTGACGGAGGAGGATATAAAAAGCTATGTGGGTGAGCCTGCTCCAACTCTAGAGCAAGCACTCTTATTTACCCGCAAGCACAACTGGTCTGTCAACCTAGAGATAAAAGATCTCAGCAAGAAGCCCGGCAACAACCTAATCGTTGACAGAGTAATTTCTCTGGTGGAAAAATTGGATATGGTGGATACGGTCCTGGTTTCATCCTTCAATCATAAATATCTAGCCCAAATTGCCGCCTCCTATCCACATGTGGTTACGGGTGTTTTAGACACAAGACCAACTGGGCGACCAGCTTCGTTGCTCCGCCGCCTTGGGGCTCGTGCCTACCACCCCCGCAAGGGTTTTATTCGTCTAGCAGATATTGCGGGGTTAAAACTCCAGGGCTTTTGGGTGTACGTTCGAACAATAAACGATCGGAAAACTATGGAGAGAATGGCGAGGGCGGGTGTAAGCGGTATATTTACTGATTTTCCTCAGGTGCTCACCTCGGTCATTGCCAGCTATGGAAGGGCTAAAGCTTAGCCTGCCTTACTTACCAATCTTACCCCTCACCCACCACCTGCGGTCTGTGGCGTTGACGATGATCCACCGTTTCGTCAGTTTTCTTTACCCAAGTTCCTTGAATAAAGGCCTCAGTCATTCTATAGGCTTCCTCGTCCGTGTACTGCCTAGGCGGGTGTTTCATAAAGTAGGCCGACGGACCATAGAGAATGCCGCCCTCCTCCCTGTCTAGGGCTAGTTTACAGCAACGGATGGCGTCAATGCCAACACCGGCAGAGTTGGGCGAATCTTCCACCGAAAGTCGCAACTCCAAGTCCATTGGCACATCACCGAAAAGCTTGCCTTCCATGCGAATAAAACAGATTTTGTTATCTTTCTGCCAGGCTACGTAGTCGCTCGGTCCAATGTGGATGTTCTCGTCATCCAAAGGCTTTTCCGCGACCGATTGAACCGCCTCGGTTTTGGACTTCTTCTTGGAAAGAAGACGACTACGGTTTAACATGTTGAGAAAATCGGTGTTTCCTCCGGTATTTAGTTGATAAGTGCGCTCTAGCTTCACCCCCCGCTTCTTGAAAAGATCGGTGAGAATCCGGTGAACTATGGTAGCACCAAGCTGGCTTTTGATGTCATCACCTATAATGGGAAGATTTCTCTCTTTGAACCGGTTGGCCCATGAAGGATTGCTGGCAATAAAAACAGGCATGTTATTGATGAAGCCTACCCCCGCTTCCAGAGCACATTCAGCGTAAAAACGGGTAGCCTCCTCTGAGCCCACGGGCAGGTAGTTCAAAAGAATCTCCGCTCCCGAGTCCTTGAGAATGCGTACGACATCCTCTAATTCAGCTTCTTGCTCCTTCGCAGGAGCAAAGGTGTATTTCTCTGCATAATTCTGCATGTGCTCCGCAAGTCCGTCCAGGATTCGACCCATGTGAACGGTGGTGCCAGTCTTGGGAATATCTTTGTAAAATACTGTGGTGCAGTTGGGTGGAGCGAAAATCGCCTCGGCCACATCCCTGCCGACCTTCCTACGGTCAATATCAAAAGCCGCTACCACCTCGATATCATAAGGTTTATATCCGCCTATATCCCAGTGCATCAAACCGATAGCGTCTTCTCTATCCTTACCTCCGTAATAATTAATTCCCTGAACCAATGAGCTGGCACAATTCCCAATTCCAACAACACCAATTTTTACAATGCCCATCTTTCCACTCCCCATTGACACTACCATTTAACCTTTTATTACAAAAGATAAACAGTTGCCCACTGCCGTCAAGCGCTGTCAGAAAACAATCTAGGCAGGACCCTCACCGTTTTTAGAAATTTCAATTTAATTAAATTAATTAGAGCTATAACATAATGCAGAGTAGAAGATTTGATTCCCCGTAGGAAGCTAGATATTGTCGCGGTCATAGTGCTTGTACTAATATTATATTATTGTATCTTTTCGGAGACCCTGTCAAGCTTTCATCCCACAGCGGTTTTACCATTTTTTTCCCCTTGGAATTTGTCCGATCACTTTAGTGATTGCGGGGTATGGTCAGAGTAACCTTTTTCACTCTACTCTAGTCCTGCGACCTCAGTTTGGACACCGGGATTCCACAGAGGAATTTAAAAACCTCATCCCCACCGTTAACGTAGGTGTGCTGGCTATTGGGAGGAACAAAGACTATATCGCCTGGAGCTACCTCGAACCACTCACCGTCGATCTGTACTCTCCCTTTGCCCTCCATAATATAGTTTTCGTGTTCAAAAGGATGGATGTGGTTGGGAGTATTGCCCCCCGGAGCAACTTCGATTACCCGTAAAGCATAATTAGGCGCCCCGTCTCTTTCCTCATCTATGACCCAGCGGATGGTAACACCAGGTGCTTCATCTCCGAAGACTTCAGCCTCCACTTCGCTGTAGTGGCAGACTTTTGCTCTAGGTTCAGTCATATTTATTTCTCCTTCCTTTAGCACTGGGCATTATTGCCCAGCATGCAGCTGACAGCGGGCAGTAGTAACAATGAATTGCCATGGCAAATATCTGCGCGCTGCTAGCTGCCTCCTGCCTGCTGCCGTAGTGGACTCACTGCTTCAAACAAAGCCGAATAATCCCCGTCAGCATATCCTTTTTCAAGGGTGATCTCCAGGAGACGTTGAATAGCTTCTATATTTATCGTCTCTAGGTTTACGCTTTGTGCTGCAGTATGGAACAATGTCACATCTTTAAACAGATGCTTGGTGGGAAAATTGCCAATGCCGTAGTCGCGATTCAGCATAAGCTCAAGCTTCTTGTCGAAAATCGGAGCATACAGAGCGCTGCGGCGTAAGATCTTCATGTATAACTCCGCCTCAATTCCTAGGTTCTGCACTAACCCTAGACTTGAGGCAAAACCCACGGTCAAGCAAGCGATTAGCTGATTAAGGGCAAGTTTAACCGCCGCAGCCTTGCCCACCTCACCAATCAACAGGGGCTCCGACCCAAAACATTCAAGCAAGGTTGACCATTTGTCAAACTGTGGCTTAGACGCCCCCACCATAATTAGAAGCTTACCTTCACTCGCCTCAGGCGTGGAACCCAGCACTGGCGCCTCTAGATAATCACCGCCTCGTTCACCGACTTCTCTTTGCAACTCCATACTCTCAGACGGTGAGATGGTCCCCATCTGAATTACCGTGCGGCCGACCAAGTCCACCTTCGGGCTTTTTCCTAAAAGAACCTCCCAGATGGATGAGCCGTCTGCAAGCATC
>JASFKF010000264.1:0-4143 GCA_050118775.1 Syntrophobacterales bacterium | reverse complement strand
TTATATTCGTGGGAGGACCCATCTGCTCAGATCCAACCTATATTGACCTGGTCGCCATCTAATAATACTGAACTCATATTAGGAGCCAGCATAAATTTTGGTGACCGTCCCACCAGAGATTCTTCCGGCCAGGTGAAACTCAAAAGCGAATTCGGTACGTTCCCCGACTTTTACTTTATGCAGTTTAAGGTATATTTCTAAGTAAAAATCCGCATAGCGCAAAGCGCCAAGCGCATAGCGAAAATACTTCCCCTCATAGCTGTGCGCTACATGATGAGGTCCCCTTCCCCTTTATCCCATCCCACCAAGAGGAGGGGAAATTGGTTGTCGAACTTCTTCTAAAGTGAATTGAAAAACAAAAGGCCATCCATTATTGGATGGCCTTTCAATTCTACGCTATGCGCTATGCGTTATTATTTCTCCAGAGTCATCTGGATGTAATGGCAGGGACACTCTTTGGCGCAAAGACCGCATCCCTTGCAAAAATCTAAGTCGAATTCGTACAGTCCGGTTTTTGGAGAGATCTTAACTGCATTGTCTGGGCAGTACATGTAGCAGTTGCCACAGTTGAAACACTGTCCACAGCTGAAACATCTTTCAGCCTCATCTATGATCGCCTCAAAATCAAGGGGAGGATAAAGTTCCTTGAAATGCTTCAGCCGCATGTGGATGGGCAGCGCTTCTTTCTCGAACCGTTTTTTCTTTTGATAATAGTAGGTATTGAGATCTTTAGAATAGATCACCGGTGGCCGTGACAGGCGGCTTTCAACGTTTCCCTCTATATAGTCTTCTATAGCAGAGGCGGCACGGGCTCCCTGACCTATGGCAGCGGAGACGGTCTCCAGACCAAGAACTGCGTCACCACCGGCAAAAACCCCATCAATACTGGTCATCAGATCCTCATTGGCGGCAACCCATTTGCCATCTCGCTTCTGCACCTCTATGCCGTCATAGTCTACCGCCTGGCCAGTAGCCAAGATTACCGTATCGGCCGGTATTACCGACTCAGAGCCCGGTATAGGGACCGGTCGGGCCCGTCCGCTGGCATCCGGTTCCTTCAACTCCATCTGTACGCACAGAATGCCCACGACCTTGCCGTCATCACTGATGATCTTCACCGGATTGGTGTGGTAGCGGAACATAACCCGCTCTTCCATGGCCTCATCGATTTCGGCTGTAATGGCCGGCATCTCTATCCGGGTGCGGCGGTAGACCACACTCACATTGGCTCCAAGCCGTTTCGCTACTCGAGCACAGTCCATGGCCGTGTTGCCACCGCCAATAACCACCACATCCTTGCCAACGTCCACATACTTGCCGCTGTTGACCTCTCTTAGGAAGTCCACACCTGTAAAAACATTCTTTGTGTCATCACCGGGAATTTCTATGGACAAGCCCTTCTGGGCACCAATTCCGATGAATACGGCATCGTAATTCTGAATCAACTGATCCATGGGTATATTGACACCCACCTTGACATTACACTCCAGCTCAATCCCCAGCTTCAATATGTTGTCAAGCTCTTGTCTCAAGATGTAGTTCGGCAGACGATAAGAGGGGATACCGTAACGCATCATGCCGCCGGGCTCGCCATAGGCTTCGTATATCTTGACGTGGATTCCCCGCTTGGCCAAATGGAAAGCACAAGACAAGCCGGCAGGCCCTGAGCCGATTACTGCCACCCGCTCTTTTCTCGCAGCAATAAGCTTTTTATGTTCCAGATTTTCCTCCAGACCATAGTCACCAACAGCGCGCTCCGCACTGTTAATAGCCACTGAGGTGTCAAAATCCCGGCGATTGCACCCCTCCTCGCAAGGGTGGGGACACACCCTGCCACAGGTTGCCGGCAGAGGATTGTTGCGGGTCAACACATGCCAGGCTGCCTCATAGTCTTTCTTCTCCGCCAAAGTCCTAAGAAAGCCGCGGACATCGTTCCCCGCAGGGCAGGCATTGGTACAAGGGGGGGTTTGCATGATGTTGACCGGCATCAGGGTTCGCCAGGAGCCGGTTTTGTATGGAACGACATTGCGCAAATCCAGAGCTAATCCTAAAGGTAGTTTGTCCATAAGTAACTAACCTCTTTCGTTGTGATTAAACTGGCTGTATCCAAATCCCCCTAAATCCCCCTTTACAAAGGGGGACTTAAGAAACCCTCCTATTGAAGGGATTTTCTAGAGACTCTCCCCATTTCTAAAGACCAGAATCTCATTTCACCCCCCTTTTCTAAAGGGGGGCCGGGGGGGATTTTATGGTTTACAAATTAAACCTCTCTATATTCTCATTGGCAATTTCTTGAATCTCGGACACTTCCTCGGTAGGAACACCCCTTTTAAAGAGATGCTTGAACCTACCTTGCACTTTTAGATACTCCTCCACCGGCACTTTCACCGGAATCCTCCTCACATTGGTCACCTTGCCATTGACGATTTCATATACGGGGAACAGGCCGGTGTCTTTAGCTAGCCGGCAAACCTCCACGGTGAGTTCCCCATGATGTCCCCAACCCAGGGGGCAAGGAGCGAGAATGTGGATGTATTTGGGACCTTCAATGGCTAGGGCTTTCTTGATCTTCTGCTGGACATCCCTAAAATCATCTACGGTGGCGGTGGCCACATAGGGAATACCGTGATCCGCAGCAATCATAGGCAGATTTTTCTTCCGGGTTTTATTCCCCTTTGGTGTGGTGGTGGTCCGAGCACCATAAGGGGTAAAGCTGGAGCGCTGCACCCCGGTATTCATGTAGGCTTCATTGTCGTAGCAAACATAGAGAACGTTATGGCCCCGTTCAAACATGCCACTTATGGCCTGAAATCCTATGTCCGCGGTGCTGCCGTCTCCTCCCTGGGCGATGATGTTAACCGGCCCCTTTCCTAGCGCCTTGTAAGCGGCCTCCACACCGGAAGCAACAGCCGCCGGATTTTCAAAGAGGCTGTGCAGAAAGGGTATGCGCCAGGCAGGATCGGGATAGGGTGAACTAAAAACCTCCAGACAGCCGGTGGCAACGCAGGCTATGGTGTTCTCCCCTGCGGCATCATGAACCAATCGGGCGGCCAGAGCCTGGCCACACCCGCCACAGGCCCTGTGCCCATGGGCAAACAGATCCTTTTTATCAACGCCTTCCAGGTATTTTGATTTTTCCATCATGATTACATATCTCTCTCTGCTATAAGTTCTTTCTTCAAGCCCAAAAACTCAAATTCCGCCGGCTCCTTCTCTACCTTCTCCACCATGTAGCGCAAGTCATCAACAGAGATGTTCCGCCCTCCCAGGCCGGCAACGAAACTGCTGATGTTGCGATCCTTTTTCTCCGCCCTTGGAAAGGACCAACGAACATCGCTGGCCAGAATACCGCCTCTTCCTAAAGAAATACACTTCTCCAACACCACGATGTTCATTTTGTCTTTGAGGGCCCGGTAGACCTCATGTCGCGGGAAAGGACGGTAGCAACATATCTGCAGGAGTCCAACCTTTTTGCCGTCTTCTTCAAGTTGGTCGATTGCATCCTTGATGGTTCCCACCACCGAGCCCATGGAAACGATTGCTACGTCCGCCTCTTCCAGTTTGTACGTCTTGATGAACCCACCACTATCCCTGCCGAAAACCTTGGCGAATTCTGAGCTGACTTCTTTTATGGTTTCCTCGGATTTCTCCATGGCACGATGCAAAATGTAACGGGTTTCCATGTAAAACCTGGGGTCGGCAAAAAGACCGATACCTCTCGGCCACCTTGGATCTACAATGTGCTTCGGCTTAAAAGTCGGCAAGAAATCATCCACCTCTTTTTGCTCGGGAATGTCCACCGGCTCGAAAGCATGGGTAAGAATAAAACCATCCATGCACACCATGGTCGGCAGGAACGTCTGCTCGGCAATCTTGAAGGCCTGGATGTGTAAATCCGCAGCCTCCTGATTGTCCTCGGCATGAAGTTGTATCCAACCTGCATCCCGAACCGCCATGGAATCCTGCTGATCATTCCAGATGCTCAGCGGCGCAGATATGGCGCGATTGGCGCAGGTAAGAACAATGGGCAAGCGCATCCCGGCAATACAGTAGATTACTTCACTCATGAGCAACAAGCCCTGAGATGTGGTGGCCGTATAGGCGCGAGCCCCCGCGGCGCTAGCTCCCAGAACAACCGAGGCA
>JASFKF010000263.1:0-4145 GCA_050118775.1 Syntrophobacterales bacterium | reverse complement strand
GGGACACGTGCGAAACTATACGATCGGGGATGTAGTGGGCCGCTACAAAACCATGCGTGGATTCAATGTCATTCACCCAATGGGCTGGGACGCCTTCGGCATGCCTGCGGAAAACGCTGCTATCAAGGCTGGGATCCATCCAGCTACCTGGACATACAACAATATTGACCAAATGAAAGAGCAGCTGAAACAAATGGGGTTCAGCTATGACTGGAGCAGAGAACTTGCTACCTGTGATGTCTCCTATTATCGGTGGGAGCAGTTAATGTTCCTAAAAATGTATGAACGGGGTTTGGCTTACCGGGCAGAGGCTTACGTGAATTGGTGTCCGACTTGCCAGACGGTGCTAGCCAACGAACAGGTCGAGGCCGGCCTGTGCTGGCGCTGCAGCCAAGCGGTTGAACAGAAAGAGATGTCTCAATGGTTTCTCAAAATTACAGATTACGCCGACGAGTTGCTGGAATATTGTGACCATTTGTCAGGTTGGCCCGAACGGGTGCTAACCATGCAGCGCAATTGGATAGGAAAAAGCCACGGGGCCATTATCCATTTTCCTCTGGAAGATTCGGCTGAACCCATCAAGGTTTTCACCACCAGGCAAGATACGGTATTTGGCGCGACCTTTATGAGTCTTGCAGTAGAACATCCTCTTTCCTTAAAACTCTGCCAAGGCAGACCAGAGGAAAGAGCAGTTAAACAATTCATCGAGAAGACCAAGCGCATCCAAAGAAGTGAGAGAACTTCTGAGTTCTTTGATAAAGAAGGTGTCTTTACCGGAGCCTATTGCCGGAATCCCATGACTGGTGAGCGTATGCCCATCTATGTTGCTAATTTTGTGCTCATGGAATATGGCACAGGGGCAGTGATGGCGGTGCCTACCCATGACCAGCGGGATTTTGAATTTGCCCAGGCCTACAATCTACCCTTGAAGGTGGTAGTAAATCCTGTGGGAAGTGAACTGGACGCTGACAGTATGAAAGAGGCTTATGAAGAAGACGGGATTCTTGTTAATTCCGGTGAGTTCAGTGGAATGGAAAGTGCTGCAGCCAGGGAAGCCATTAACGAGTACCTTGAGTCAAAAGAGCTGGGTGAAGGATCGATCACCTACAGACTGCGCGATTGGCTCATTTCCAGGCAGCGTTACTGGGGTGCCCCCATTCCCATGATTTACTGTGATAAATGCGGCATCGTGCCAGTGCCTGAGAAAGATCTCCCGGTGGTTTTACCCCTGGATGCCAGTCTCACGCCCGCAGGCGGCACCCCCCTTCCAACACTGAAGGAATTTGTAGAGACCGCCTGCCCTGAATGTGGGGGCGGTGCCAGGCGGGAGACTGACACCATGGACACATTTGTAGAATCATCATGGTATTTCAACCGTTACACCTGTCCAGATTATCAGGGGGGACCACTAGACAAGGCAAGAAATGACTACTGGATGCCAGTTGACCAATACATCGGCGGTATTGAGCATGCTGTACTCCATCTGCTGTACTCGAGATTTTTCACTAAGGTGCTCAGAGATATGGGAATGGTGAGTCAGGACGAGCCTTTTGTCAATCTTTTGACCCAGGGAATGGTCTGCAAGGAGACTCTGCGCTGCTCAGAACACGGCTGGCTTGACCCCCATGATGCCATTGAAGAGGCAGCGGATCTCTATGGATGCCGTAAATGTGGTAGGCCGGCAGAGATAGGTCGCAAGGAGAAAATGTCCAAATCCAAGGGTAACGTAGTTGACCCGGGGGATTTGATTGAACGTTTCGGCGCAGATACGGTTCGACTTTTCTGTCTGTTTGCCTCACCTCCTGAAAAGGACCTGGAGTGGAGCGATCGGGGGGTGGAGGGGAGTGCTCGATTCCTCAATCGGCTGTGGCGCCTGGTTTATGAGGTGTACGAGAAACTTCGGAGTGTTTCTCCTTATGATGGCAGCGAGTTTCTGGAGGGGGAGTTGAGGGCTTTGCATCGCAAGACCCATCAGACCATCAAGAGAGTCACAGATGATATTGAGCAGCGGTTTCATTTCAACACCGCCATTAGTGCGGTAATGGAGCTGGTGAATGCTGTCTACCAATTCCGCTCGGAAAATGGACACGGTCCGGAAACTTTTCCCGTTTTGCGGTTAGCAGTGGATACAGCTGTGGTTCTGATCTCTCCCATGGTGCCGCACATTGCAGAAGAGATGTGGGAGGTCCTTGGGCATGAGAGAAGGGTAGTAGAGGAACCTTGGCCGGAGTGGGATGAAGAAGCACTGGAAGAGGATATGCAGCTTATAGTGGTGCAAGTCAACGGTAGGCTGCGAAATCGCATCTATGTGTCGCCCACCGCTTCCAATGAAGATGTGGAGAAAGCGGCGCTATCTGATGAAAGGATAAAGACATTCATCGGCGACCAGCCTGTTCGTAAAGTGGTAGTGGTCCCCGGTAGGTTAGTTAATGTGGTGGTGTAAACCGTGTCGAGTCGTAAGCTTAAACTACCTAGTTCGAAATTAGCCCTGGCGGTTGTTTGCTTAGTTGTGCTTTCGCTGCTGGGTTGCGGTTACCACTTCGCCGGGACCGGAGGTCAGGCCCCTGGTGATATTAAAAGCATTGCCGTTGATGTCTTGCAGAATAATACAGCTGAAATCGGGCTAGAGAGCGTCTTTACCAACGCCATTCTCAACGAATTTATTCGATGGAAAAGACTACCGATAAAGCCCCGCAAACAGGCCGACGGGGTTCTGGGTGGTAGCATAGCCAAAATTCAGATCCGGGAGGTCAGCCACGTCGACTCTGATAAAACCCTGACTTCCCGGGTGACGATCACCCTAAAACTGACGCTTAAACGGGTTGAGACAGATGAGATTCTTTGGAAGAAAGACTATAGCTACTACGAAGAATACGTTGAGACGGGTAATTCCCTAGATACTGCCTTATTAAGACGCCAAGCCACTAATAAAATTGCCGAGTATTTGGCCGAAAAAATATATATAGATATGTTTGAGGAATTTTAGTCCGAATATGTCATCAATCTTTGTCGCGAGACCGTTATTTACCCTATTGGCGAAGAGAATAAATACAACTGACGACGGACCACTGGTAACGGAAGTTATTGTTCCTCTCCGCTTAAAGCGTGGACCTGTTGACTGAGGCGTGAAATCTTGCGTGCCGCTGCACGATGGTGCAAACTCCCTTTGGAGGCAGCCTTGTCAATCAAAGGAATGGCCTGTTGAAGGGCCGATTGTGCCTCCTCCACAGACTTATTCTCCAGGGCCGTGCGTACCTCTTTTATTGCAGTTTTTACTCTTGTTTTTCTAGCACGGTTGCGTAGCCGTCGAGCCTCGCTCTGCTTCGCTCGCTTGATTGCCGACTTATGGGTGGCCACTTATATTCCTCCTTCTAACTTTCTTTCCTCATAATAAGCTCGATTAAAAGGTTGAGCTTTGCTTAAAATCTCAACAAGAGAGATCTTTTAACATTGCCAATCCAGATAAGTCAAGGCTTTTTGTCGAGTTCTATCGGTTTAGCCAGTTGAAGGAGACAAGTGTGAACTATTTAGCAGGTTCAAGCGGTTTAACCGAGTGACTGGCAAAACCGGCCGCGCAGTTGACATTCGCACAAATTTTGCACAATCTTGGCCGCACTACAGAGATTAAACCCCTAGCCCGGCCCGGATATTTCATGAATTGCTGTGGCGAGACCACGAAGATGGGTGTGCCGCCGGGTAACCGTCCCGCGGTACGCGGGGTTGGTTCCAAGGCGTACCTCCACGGTACGTCGCAGGGGCCGACACCCGAGGACGCCAGGAAGGACGGCCAGATCCGTGGTCGCAGAAGGTGATCCATGGAATATCCGGGCTGACATTGAGCGATAGAAGTATGCAGGTAAGACAAATCGGTTTAATCCGCTCAGCCACTCTCATCAGCAGCCTCACTCTACTGAGCAGGGTGCTTGGATTTCTTCGTGATATGGCTATTGCGTATGTTTTGGGCGCCAGTTACAAGGCGGATGTGTTCTTCGTAGCCTTTCGCATTCCGAACCTATTCCGTCGTCTCTATGCAGAGGGCTCACTCAGTCTTCCCTTCATGCCAGAGATGGGCAAGGCTTATGCCTTCGGTGATGATTCCAAGTTTAGTGGACTTGCCAATAATATGGGTGCTTTTGCAGTTTTCT
>JASFKF010000262.1:0-4159 GCA_050118775.1 Syntrophobacterales bacterium | reverse complement strand
GGATGAATTGGCCTTTTATCACCCCCATTTCACTAGTAAAGAGGCAGGAAAAATTACGCGAGAGGCTTTCCGCCGGAAGTATAAAACGGACGGACCAGGTGTCCTCAACATGGCCCTTACAGTCATTCGCGGCTATCAACGGGCGAAAGAGGAGAGGAGGACCAGAGAACAGGCCGGGCTCTCCTGGAACCCCCAGACTCTGCGCTACGAAGGATCAACCGATCACCAAACTGATCATTTTATGAATCTTCGTATTGAGAAAATGCGCCAGCGTGCCCTCGAATTTCGTCCTTTGATCCTAAGTGCGAGGATTTTCGCTCCCAATAATGGTTCTCGCAAAAAGGCCAGGCACGTAGCCGCACTCTATAATGAAGTCTTCGGCAAGCCCACGCCAAGGGAAGGGGCCAAGTCCTTTGGACTTGTCTGTTTTGCCGCTATTGAGTGGTTCCGTCTCCGAATGAGAGGACTTTTTGGTAGAGGGGAAGTTGTGCGACAGCCTCTGAGCCGAAGGGTGGAGTACAACAGGGAGTTTTCCACCTACTCGCAGGTTGAAGCAGCAGAAATTCCCTCTGGTTTGCAACAGCGCTGCAAGCTTTCAACCTAATACGGTCTCGTAATTCACCCGGCAGAGGTTTTTAGCTAGCTAGGGGTGGTAGTAGTGGTGGGCGGCGACAAAGGGGTTTGGTAAGAAGCATCTGGACATCGCCCAGGTACCGCTCGGCAAAACCACCCTCACAGTAGCAAAGGTAGTACTCCCACATGCGAATAAAGGTCTCCGGATAGCCCAGATCGCGAACCTTTTCTATATTGGCAAAGAACCTTTGCCTCCAAGTGCTGAGAGTTCTGGCATAATGGGGAGTGATATCCTCTAGGTGGAAAAGCTTTAAGTCGCTGGCTCTGGCAAGGGATCTACTCATGGCCGTAATAGATGGAATGCAGCTTCCCGGGAAGATGTACCGTTTGATAAAATCCACACTCCGTTTGTGCTGGTCAAATACTTGGTCTTTAATAGTTATGGCCTGCAGGAGCATCATGCCGTCTTCTTTCAGAAGTTTGCTGCAAGAGCGGAAAAAGGTATCCAAATACTTATGGCCCACGGCCTCTATCATTTCGATGGAAACGAGTTTGTCGTACTTACCTCTAAGATCTCGATAATCCTCCAAAAGTAATTGTACCTTATGGGCCACTCCGGCTTTGTCGATTAGTTCTTTTGCCAGATCATATTGGGCGGCGGAAATTGTGGTTGTGGTTATGCGGCAGCCATAATTCTGCGCTGCGTAGATGGCAAAACCACCCCAGCCAGAGCCGATTTCAACTACATTATCTTTAGGCGACAGATCCAGCTTCTGGCAGATGCGAGCGTATTTCGCCAGGGACGCTTCTTTGAGGGTGCTGTCCTCACGCTCGAATATGCCGCAGGAGTAGGTAAGGGTCTCGTCGAGGAAGAGCTTGTAGAAGTCGTTCCCTAAGTCGTAATGGGCAATGATGTTGAGGCGACTTCCTTTTTTTGTGTTACTCCTTAAGAGATGAAAAAGGATGTGGAGAGGAGCTGTGAGCCAGGTCAGACCTTTTTCCATTCTTTCCAACACTTCCCGATTCAAGATGATGATACGGACCACCGTGGTCAGGTCATCGGTTGACCAGTGGCCTGCCATGAAAGACTCGCTGGCGCCAATACTGCCTCCAAGTACTATGGAGCTAAAGAAACGGGGATGATGAACGGCGATTGTGGCTTCCAAGGGGAACTGCTTACTTTTTTCACCGAACATCCGGCGGACAGAACCGTCGATTATAGTGAGTTTTCCCCGACGAAGATTACGGAGGAGCGCGAAAAGTAATTTTTTGGCAAGCTGATCAAAGCGGCTTGGTTCAGTGTGCTCAATAGCAGAAGCTTCCGCTGGCACAATGGATTCAGTCATGATCTACTCTCTTTTGTCTGGGTGGACATAGAAAGGCGCCCCTTTAGACCACAGCCTAAGGGCTTGGAGATATATCATGGTGGTGACCTTGAGGGTCATGAAGGGATAGAGCAATAAGACCCTGTTCAAGTCACGGCTACTCATTTCCCTTCGCTTCAGGCTCAGAGTGGCATCAAAGAGTTTCCTCCCCTTTTCCATGTTAGTCATGTGCACACTCAATGATTTGCCGGGCTCTCTAAACCGCCAATCGCACCAGATATCCATATCCATAAAAGGTGAGACGTGGAAATTCTTACTGAACTGATAGCGCTTCCACCCCCTCACCGGATGTTCATTCAGCTCCTCATCAAGGACATAACAGTATTCTTCACCCCAAGGGGTGTTGTGAATCTCAACCACTATGGTTTCAACCTGTTGGCCTGATTCGTCATAGCAGTAATAAAAACTAACAGGATTGAAGCAATATCCAAAGTACCTCAAGTGAGTGAGCAACCGAATGGGACCGGTTGGCCCCTTGCCTAGTCGTTCTTTTACCAGGTCCCGGACGGCTTGCTGGAGTGGAACTTGCGGCTCGCCCAGGTGATCCCGACGGCGTAGATAAGCTAGATTGATCCGATCGTGCGACCAGAGAATATTTTTGTGGAATAGTCCTGGCAGTTCCTCCAGGTCGAGAAACATAAAGAAAATACGATAGCGAAAGGAGTTCTCCACCGGTCTAAAGCGACGGTGGCGGACGTGACCCTCGTAGATGCAGCTATTCATATTTACAGGGTTTTCCCAAAATGTTCACAGACAGCCAGAGCGCTGTTGACCCCGTCCTCATGGAACCCATAACCCCAGTAGGCTCCACAGAAATAGGTGCGATTGACACCGCTTATCTCCTGACGACGCTCCTGGACCATAGGTGCCTTGAGTGTGTAAACTGGATGGTGATAAATGAACTCTCGAATGATCTTGGTTCGATCAATAACTTCAGCCCGATTGAGGGTTACGCAAAAATCAAGCGGTGAACTGAGGCTCTGCAGCATATTCATGTAATAAGTTAGTGCTGCCCGCCCCAACTCCTCCCGGGGAATCTGGTAATTCCAACTTGCCCAGGCAGCTCTTCTCTTGGGCAGGAGGGAGGAGTCGGTATGCAAGATGGTTAGATTTTCCTGATATGGGATAGACTCCAATATCTCCCTTTCCACATCGGAGGGATCGGCCAGCATGGCAAGGGCCTGATCGCTGTGTACTGCTAGTACAACTTGATCGAATCTCTCACGCTCGCCGTTAAGCTGGGTCACTTCCACGTAGTCAGGATGACGATTTATGGACTTTACCGGGCAATTGAGTCGCACTTTTTCTCTGTATGGCCTGGTAAGAGGTTCTACATAACTACTTGAGCCACCTTTGATTACCTGCCACTGGGGCTGGTCTTTCACCTTGAGGAATCCGTGGTTGTTAAAAAACTGGACAAAAGAATGGGCTGGAAACTCTGTGAATTGCTTGGGATCAGCCGACCATATGGCTGCGCCCATGGGGATGATAAAATGATTGATAAAAGACTGGGAGTATCTTTTTTTTCCTAGGTAACCTCCGAGGCTGGTCTCGTAGTCTTTTGAGAGTAAAATCTCTTGAGCCTCGCGGCGAAAGCGAAACACCTCTAAGAGCATACGATAGAAAGAGGGGCGGAAGAGGTTGCGTTTTTGAGCAAAAAGGGAACTCAGGGTACTTGGACAATACTCCAAGCCGGTTAGCTCGCACTGGACACTAAAGCTCATGTTGGAGGGTTGATAGGTTACGCCCAACCGCTCCATCAGTTTGACAAAATTAGGGTAGTTTTCCTTGTTAAAAACAATGAAGCCGGTATCAACCCTGTAATTCACACCATTGAGCCCGACATCAATAGTGTTGGTATGTCCACCGAGGTAATCGTTTGCCTCGAAGACAACCACCTCGTGGTCTTCACACAACAGATAGGCAGCAACCATTCCTGAAATACCGGCCCCAACAATGGCAATTCTCATAAAAAATCTTCCTCAGGTGTCCAATATAGGCGATTGGTGATGGGTAATGGGGCATAGGTAATGGGTTATAGGATGTCTCTTACCTATTACCTTACGCGACGCTGCTCTTTGTGCCTTTAAAAATCCGCGATCCGAAATCTACCTGCTGCCCGCTAGCCCTGAGCCTGTCGAAGGGCTGCCAGCTGCCTGCTGGCTTTCTGCGGTGGTGCCCCAGAATTCAGCCACTCCACC
>JASFKF010000261.1:0-4167 GCA_050118775.1 Syntrophobacterales bacterium | reverse complement strand
AAACACTAACTGACTAAAGAATCCAACAAAAAGCTCGACCGGGCAAAAGGACCATCTCAAACAGGATTGCCTTCCTCTCAAAAAGCTTAATCGACAGTCTTTCCCTTAATTTATACTTTTTACTCTGAGGGACAGAATACTACATCTTGGGCAGGTCAGAAGAGGCAGGGGTGTGGGGTATAAGATGTATACTTTCGTGGGGACCAATGTGATTTTAGATCTCGAAGCCTAGTTCTGATATGCGGATCTCTCACGAGGAAGGTGCTTTGCTCATGCTGAAAGGGAGTGAAATAACAGTATTTCAACGGGCGCTAATTAAGTAGAGGCAAACGCCCAGAAATGTGCCTATGCTGTTTAAGATCCAGTCCGATAAAGAAGAAGCTCTCCCAGGTATTATATATTGGAGCATCTCCAAGCTAAGGCTGAGGCCAGCTCCGACAAGCACAGTCACAGCAATCGCACTTATCTTTTGCAAACGGATATTATCTCGGAGATAGGACACCATAAGAAAACCGAATGGTAAGAATCCAAAAAGATTTAAAATGAAATCTTTGTTGACGTAAACAGGTGTCACCCCCAAGAAATGGTTCTTTAGTGCAAAGCCTCTGGGCTCAATTCCCATAAACAATAGGCCTAAGAAATAAGTAATCAGTAAGATCCCATCCAGTTTTGTCTGACTGGGAAGAAATAGCTTGCGCAGGCCAGCAAGCATGACGATTCCACCGACTACTGCAACTGAAAGCTGATTCAGCCCAAAGCCATGACTCCCAAGATGAAGAGAATCCGCAGCAACGCCAAGAATCATAATAGCAGTTCCCGTGAGTAATAAGATCAAACCTGATTGAGTTAGTATATTTTTCTTCACCGTGTGGCCTGGGCTCCTCAGCGCTAAGAAGTGCTCTCAATGATCAAAGGTTCTCATATATATCTCGAAAGCCTAAGAGAGGAAAGCAAATTTTGGAAGAATAAGTCAGGGAAAGTTGAGTTGTGTGAAATCTCCATATTTTCCACAATACTTTAATTTCATCTCTTGATTCAGAGTATCAACTATGAAGAGCTAAGCACTAAACATGGGAGCTGGCTGTCAAGGCATAAACTGTGAGTATATAAACTGGGAACAGTCCATTTAAGATATTGAAGAAATTCATTCACATAAGATCTTTATACATTCTTCTACAGTCATTCCTTTCTTAAGTTCCCCTCTCTCAAACATCTTTCTACAATCCTCTATACATGCTTCATTTGGCTCTATATCCTCCTGTTGCGACTTTTCAACCCCCAATTCGCTGCTCACCCCCTCATCCTTTAGCGGAGTGGCACATGCTGAAATAGATAGGATTAATGCTACCAAAATTAGTCTCTTCATGGAGCAGCTCCTTCTGATAATTTTAGTAAACATATTATAGTCCTGCTGCTGTGGAAAGGAAATAAAACGGTAGATTGGGAAATGAAGATCTAGTGAGAGAATGCGTTAGAAAAATAATATTAGATTACCATCAGGTTACCAAGGAATGGATAAACTACCAAGAAAGAATGTGGCTCTAGGGTGCTACTGGTGGGCAAGTATGGATTACATCCCTTAATTCACACTTCACCCGCAATAAACCTGGTGCCAAATGTGGGAGGTAGTTCTGAAGGGGTCAGAGTGCAGATTAAATTATGGAATGCTAGGTTTCCAAACAGATTAGTAGGGGTAGCTGATCAGCTTGGGATCTCATATACTTGAAATAAGAAGGCCTTAATTTTCGATCATAGCCTTTAGTCTCAACGCGTCTTGCGCCGCATAGCCTGCTTGATCATTGTCAAAGTAACAGTAAATTTCTTTCCCTTCTTTGGCCTGACTTAGAAGGTCATCCGCCCACTCTGCAAGTTCATCCGTCTCATATTGACCTTGGTAAGGGCCACTGGGTCCATGCAGACGTATGTAGATCATGCCACTGGTCGCCTTCTTTGGGGAGAGTCGACCGGCGAAATCGTAGATGCAAAAAGTCGCACCGTGCTTGCCTAATGCATCGTAGGCCCTGGGATCGAACCAGCTGGAATCACGAAACTCGAATGCATACCTATAGCCTGGGTGGAGACCTTTTAGAAATGCTTCTAGCCGCTGAGGATTAAAATTCCATTTTGGTGGCAACTGAAAGAGAATCGGACCTAATTTTTCTCCTAAAATGCTTATTCTCTCAAGAAATATGGACACCGGCTCCTCTGGATCTTTCAATTTCTTCATGTGGGTAATGTAGCGACTCGCTTTGACTGCAAAGATGAATCCCGGAGGGACAGCATCCCTCCACCGAATCAAGGCTTTCTCACTCGGTAACTGATAGAAGGAGTTGTTGATCTCTACTGTGTGAAAATGGCCAGCATAATAGTCCAGGAAACCCTGCTTTGAGAGACCTTCAGGATAAAAGGGCCCCTTCCAATGCTCGTAATGCCAGCCGGATGTGCCAATATGAATAAGCTTACGTTTTGACATGATACTTTAGTCATCGAAGCTAGTGTATTTTTAATGAGATTATGTTTTTAATGGGAGCAGGCCAAGTTAAGATATTGGAATATTCTAATTAGTTGTAAATAAAAGCTATTTTGAGCCTTAACTCACCAACTCCTCCACGGAGCATCCAAAGATACCCCTATCATCTAGTATGACGTATTCATTCTTTTCTTCGGGCGTGCCCTCCGGGTTGCGATAAATATCTTCGCAATAGGTTAAGCCTCCATAATAATTTTTCCATTGGTTACAAAGCGCATCTCCCTCAACCCAGCTTTTGCCGCTGCCAAGAAGCTTGGGTCCCCACCAAAAGGTAGCTTCGCCATCGGTTGGGCGATTGACCTCCCATTGCGATTTACCCCAGATTCCTCTCGCCTTCCTACCAAGGAACAAAGACTTTATTTCCTCTCCACTAAGTCTTAAGTTTTCTGATATTTTGTAATATCCACCTGGCTTTCCCTGCAGTCCTGCTTTGAGGAGGCCCTCGGCAAAACGATCACCTTGTTCGGGATTCTTAAAGGGGAAAAAATACATTACTGCCGGCAAGCCTGGCGCTCTTCCCCAGCCTTTTATATATCTCTCGAGGGCAGCACGAGCTTCCGGTTCGCGGCCGAGCTGGCCGTAGGACGCGGCAAGACATGCAGCAATACTGGAAGCTTTTGGATTGTTTTCAAGGGCTTTTTCGCAGAAAATCACCGCGTCTTTGTATTGTCCCATGAGAAAGTGAGCAGAACAGATGTTTCCCAGAGGAAAGGCTTTGTCGCGAGGGTTGAGCAGCATCGCCCTTTGAGCGGATGCAATGGCCGCCTCCGGTTTGCCCAGCATATTCATGACCCTGGCCATCATAAGATGGTTTTCACTGTTGTTTGGATCGAGGGCCAGGGCCTGTTTGGCTTCGGCGAGGGCTTCTTGCTCATGTCGCCTATTAAAGGCCAAATCCGCTGCCACCCGATGAGCGGTGGGTGTGGGGTTTTTCATGGCCATTTCCAGGTAATGACGGGCGCGAATCCGGGCCTCGGGATACGATATGCCCATTTTCTTGGCCCAGCCGATTCCTGCCCCTCTCCAGTATGTCAAGGCCATGGCAGCATATGCCCGTCCATAGTTTGAATCTAGTTCGATTGCCTTCTTAAAGTAGTTTAGAGCCTGGGCAAAATCCTCTGGCGTGCGATGGAGATAGTGCTGCCAACCTTGCAAAAAAGCGTCATAGGCTTCAATGCTACTGGTCTCTTTGATTTCAAACCTTCGCTCCTCATCCGCAGTCAACTGCACCGCAAGAGCGTTTACGATCTGTCGTGTTATCTTATCTTGGAGAGCGAAGATGTTGCCCATTCTGCCGTCATAACGCTCGGCCCAAAGGTGTCCGCCAGTTGTGCTGTCAATGAGCTGGGCGTTGATCCTGACATCGTCTCCCACCCTGCGAACACTACCCTCCAAAACGTATCGCACACTGAGCTCTTCGGCTACCTGCTTTATGTTTACGGGTTTGCCTTTGTAAACGAAGGACGAGTTGCGAGCAATGACAAATAGGCCGGAAACTTTGGAGAGATCGGTAATTATGTCGTCTGTCATGCCGTCGCTGAAGTACTCTTGCTGTGGGTCGCCACTCATATTATCAAAAGGAAGTACAGCGATAGCGGGCTTAGCGGTGATCGGGAGAGCAGTAGTGCGCATGTAGG
>JASFKF010000260.1:0-4169 GCA_050118775.1 Syntrophobacterales bacterium | reverse complement strand
ACAGTGTCTGGGCCGACTCCATTTCCCCAGGGGGAAGTGTCACAAATGATCGCAACGCACTCGGGACAATTTGAGTGGAGGCACGGAGAAAAAGAATATGTGGGAAGATATTTATCCTTGTACATGAAAAAGGAGTTTCATTTACCCAAGTGGGTCGTTGTGCTCTGTGAATCCAAAGACCATGTGCTGGCACCCATGGCAAGGTTCAAGCAAGTCTTCCCCCTGGTTGTCCTTCTGGCCTTATGGGTGGTTTTGCTCTTGAGTATTAGTCAGATCCGCAGGAACCTGGTCCCTTTGGAGAGACTGCAAGAGGGGACAAAGCGGATTGCCGCAAGAGACTTCAGCAGCAGGGTTAAGGTCAATAGTGGCGATGAATTTCAAGAACTGGCAGAGTCGTTCAATGCCATGGCCAGTCGATTGGGCAAGCAATTCAACGCCCTAACAACAATGAATGAGATCGACCGCTCCATTCTATCGGCTTTGGACACCAGAAGAATTGTGGATACCATACTCAACCGAATGCGGGAGCTTTTCCCCTGTGATTGCGTGGCCTTGGCCCTGTTTGATGCTGAATCTTCAGATGCTGGCTTGATGCATATCCAGTACGGCCAGTCTGAGGGTGAGAACTGGCTGGCACCTGTTAGGCTGAGCACTGAAGATATCCGGAAACTGGATGATAATCCAGAACAACTGCTTTTGGACATCCCACAAGAATTCCCTGAATATCTTTCACCCCTGACCGAACTAGAGGTAGAGCTCTTGTTGGCTCTACCCATGTTTGTTGGCGGAAGGTTGTCTGGCCTCATTGTTTTAGGCTACCTTCAGCCAGAGGCACTAAATGAGGAGGACACAGTTCAGGCCCGGCAACTGGCTGATCAGGTGGCAGTGGCCATTTCAAATGCCAGGCTTATTGAGGAGTTAGATGAACTAAACTGGGGCACCCTTTACGCCTTGGCCCGGGCCATTGATGCCAAGTCTGCCTGGACCGCAGGTCACTCTGAACGGGTGACTGAACTTGCCTTGAAGATCGGCCAGGCCATGGGGCTGGACCAGAACAAACTGGATGACCTGCACCGAGGTGGCCTGCTCCACGACCTAGGTAAGATCGGCATTCCACCTGAAATCCTCGACAAGGCAGGAAAACTGACCGATGAGGAATATGAACTCATGCGTGAGCACGTGCGCATTGGAGCACGGATCCTGGAACCAATCGAGGCCTATGCCGGCATCATACCCGTGGTGTTGCATCACCATGAATATTATGATGGCTCAGGTTACCCTGATGGACTCCAAGGTGAGGCTATTGATTTGGGGGCCCGCATATTTACCGTGGCCGACCACTACGATGCTCTCATTTCAGACCGGCCATACCGCGCCGGTTTGCCTCGGGAAAAGGTAATCGGTTTCATAAAAGAAGATTCCGGTACGAAGTTCGACCCGAATGTGGTTAAAGCTTTCCTTGAGGTCATTGTCCAAGAAGATTTGGAGCTGCAAAGCCCGTCAGAAGTAGCGGCAGAGTCTACCGGGTCCTAGAGATGGTATTGCTTCACCAAGTATCATAGTCCTATTTGTAAGCAGATCAACGCTTTTGGGTGAGTCGTATGAGATCAAGGACCATCCTAATATTGGTCGTGACCATTGCAGTGATGTTTGGGGTGCAATGCCAACAAATGTTACCTGTCCCAGAAGAATTGATCGGGGTTTGGGTGACAAAGGATCCCAACTATCTCGACCGCCCTTTTGAGATCAAGAATAACACGGTCATATTTGAACAGGGCTTAGGGTACCTCGACTTCGATGTATACCCCATAGTAGGTGTGAAAAAGACCGAGGCAGAGGGACAGACCTTGTACATTATCTACTACACCATTCCATCGGGGAAAAAATTCGAGTTCTCCTTTTATTATTCAGCTGCAAATGGAGGGGAGATCAGATTCAAGAATCAGCCGCAAATGGTGTGGACCAAGGAGAAATCTTAACCTTTGTACTGTTAGTCTCGGAGCTTACGGTTATGCTTACAGAAAAGCAAAAACTAGAGGTTTTGACCACACTGGGTACCGAGCTCAATCAGGTCAAAGACCTTGACATTCTCATGGAACACATACTTACAGAGGCCCGGCGAGTTGTAAATGCCGATGCCGGATCCATATATATCCGAGACAAAGATCAACTGCGCTTTACCTATACCCAGAATTCAACCCTGCAGGAGAGGCTGCCGCAGGGAGCAAAGCTAATCTACAATATTTTCACCATACCGGCAGATAAGAGCAGTATCGCCGGTTATTCGGCGGTTACGGGTCAGGCCCTCAACATTCGGGATGTCTACAGGCTCGAGAGCACAGTGCCTTACCGCTTCGATCAGAGATTTGATGAAACCGCTGGGTATGAAACTCACTCGGTCCTGGCGGTTCCCCTCAAAACTATGCGCGACGAGGTCATCGGAGTACTCCAGATTATCAATGCTCAGAACGAGCAGGGAAATATCATACCTTTTTCAGAGGAAGACGAAAGGATGATGGTGCATTTCGCCAGTATGGCCACAATGGCCTTGGAAAGGGCGCAAATGACCCGTACTTTGATTTTGCGAATGATCAGAATGGCGGAGCTCAGAGATCCCAAAGAGACTGGGGCCCATGTGAACCGAGTTGGCGCCTACTCAGTGGAGATATACGAACGATGGGCAAAAGAAAAGAACATTTCCCCAAAGGAAATCCAGATTAAACGCGATGTGCTGCGGATGGCGGCCATGCTCCACGATGTGGGCAAGGTTGCTATCTCGGATCAGATCTTGAAGAAACCTGCCCGGCTAACTGAAGAAGAATTTGAGATCATGAAACAACACACATTTTTCGGTGCCAGGCTGTTCATTGACAAGAAGTCTGATTTCGACGAAGCCGCAGCTCAAGTCGCCATGAGTCATCACGAGTGGTGGAACGGCAATGGCTATCCCGGACATGTCGATTTAGCCGCCACTGGGCCCGGGTTGAGTTTCTCCGTAGAAGAAATAAAGCCGAGGGGCAAGATGGGTGATGAGATCCCCCTATTCGGCAGGATTGTGGCTATAGCGGATGTCTATGATGCCCTCGCGTCCAAGAGGGCTTACAAGGAAGCATGGGACGAGGCTGACATACTGGAGACTATGGAAAAAGGGGCAGGGCAGCAGTTCGACCCAGAGCTCATCCAGGTCTTTTTATCCTCTATTGATGTGATGCGGTCGATCCAGCAGCGTTACCCCGACAGTGAAGAGTAAAGCGCTGCTTCGATCTATCTTTTTCCCTCCCTTTACCCCCCTATCTTAACACGCCAATGGAAAACCCCAGCCCTTCCGCCAGCCCTGTTGAATTTCCCCGAGGGAACCCTAATTAACAGGGCAGGTCACTCAGAAGAGACATCAGCAAAGGCCAAAAGGGGAAGCTAAGAAACAACGAACATCTGAGCAACCGCTCTTCACTCTCTCAGCCTCGAGAGGGGTTGCATGAAGATATGGTGCACACTAAACGGGAATCCTGCCAATATATGGCGCGAATCATGTGCTTTGTGGAGTAGCTTCCCCGTGGCCTAGGTCTCTAAAATATTTTTGGCGAAACTTCTGGAAGTTATCCTGTTGCTATATTAGTAGATTAGTATAGGATGAATCGGGTTAACTAGGTTTAATTCTTGGAGTAGCGCACATATACAGTTGAACCGATGAACACAGCCCTTCATCAGGATTTCTACGTATTCGCCACGGTTGTCACTGCAATTTTCTTAGAGGCTGCGCCCTTTTTGCTCCTTGGCGCCCTGGTTTCATCCCTGCTAGAGGTTTATTGCCCGCCAGAACGCATTGGGAATTTCGTGCCGCAAGGCCGAATTACAGGAGTACTCTTTGGGCTGGTTGCTGGCATGTTGCTCCCCACCTGTGAGTGTGGAGTCGTTCCCATCGTCCGCCGCCTGCTGCTAAAAAAAGTACCCTCTCATGCCGCCATAACCTATATGCTAGCCGCACCCGTTATTAATCCCATAGTACTGGCTTCCACCTACGTTGCCTTCCGAGGTGATATCAGGATGGTTCTCGGGCGCGTTGGCCTGGTGGCCCTGACAGCCATAACCGTGGGCCTTACCTTGGGGAGAATAAACCAGTTTTTAGTTCTACCACAGGGAGAAGCCAGTGATATGAACCACCAACAAGA
>JASFKF010000259.1:0-4170 GCA_050118775.1 Syntrophobacterales bacterium | reverse complement strand
AGCTCAAAGAGGACTACGATTTCGTGATTATTGCCGTGGGAGCGCAAAAACCTCGTATCCTCCCTGTACCCGGCAAAGAGAGGATGATTCCGGCTCTGCAGTTTCTCCGGCAGAGCAAGGCTGGCGAAGCCAAGGTCGGGAAAAAGGTGGTGGTAATCGGGGCGGGAAATGTGGGTTGTGACGCGGCCACAGAGGCACACAGACTAGGCGCAGAGGACATAACCCTCATCGACATCCAGACACCTTTATCTTTCGGGGCAGAGCGAGAGGCGGCGGAAGAAATCGGCGCCAAGTTTCGCTGGCCATGCTTCACCAAGGAGATCACCCAACAGGGCGTCGAGCTAACCAGCGGTGAACTTATACCAGCGGACACCGTGATCATATCCATCGGAGATGAGCCTGATGTGGATTTTCTCCCGGAGACTGTGAGAATACAGAACGGCTTCATTGAGGTTAATGAAATTTTTCAGACCACGGATCCCCAGATATTTGCCCTAGGTGATGCGGTAAAGCTTGGCCTTCTCACCGATGCTATTGGCGCCGGCCGCACCGCGGCCCAGGCCATAAGCGACATTTTGGCTGGCAAGCGACCTCGGGGCGACACTCGGCAGATAATTGATCGCTCTCGCATCAAGCTGGAATATTTCGATCCCCGTTTGCAGAGCTTCGAGTCCGTTGAACACTGTGCCACGGAGTGCTCTTCCTGCGGCTCATGCCGCGACTGTGGGGTCTGCATCACCATTTGTCCAAAAGGGGCCATCTCCAAGAAAGAGGACGGAGAAAATGGTTTGGAAATGGTAGTGGATCCTGATCTCTGTATTGGCTGTGGTTTCTGCGCTGCCGCCTGCCCTTGCGGCATCTGGGATCTGGTGGAGAATGATCCCCTCGGCGCCTAGCGCTGAGCGCAGAGCACAAGGCGAGAAAAGCGGGAAAGGCGAGAATAAAATTAACTGATCATAATATCTTACCTTTCTCGCCTGTCTAGCCTTAGCCCTTTCTCGCCTGCTCGCCCGTCTCGCAACTCCAATACTCCAGTACTCCAACACTCCAAATATATTTTTGTTCTCTTTAATCCAAATCTCGGTATAATAAAAACTTTGACAAGTTAAACAATCCAGTAGCTAGCAATAATTTCTCAAATCAATATTTATGGCTATCTACCTCTTGCAATAAATGACAGCGCAGCGTAGTGACCCAATGACGGCGAAGCCTCATGACCGAAATTGCCTTGAGCCCTGCGCCTTAAGACATAAAAAGGAAGACCCAATAAATGGAACAAATAGTCGCCCATCTCAGCAACCAGAGAAAAAAACTAAAAGAGGTCGAGCAACTGGAGGATCCGGGAAGAATATCCGCCATGGTCGACGTGGCTCTCATTTCCCTCTACAATAGGTTGACCAACCGCAGTGATCTGCAGGGGCTGGAAATCCGCCGCTATGGAGCTGTCTTAGCCATTGGAGAATACGGGCGACGCCAACTCGGCCCCTTCTCGCCAATAACTCTACTCTTTCTGCAAGATTCTGAAGCCCCCTTCGAAGAGGATGTCTGGAAGACAGGTATCGTCCAGCCTTTAGAACACGCCGGTTGGCAGGTCCAGTTTGAGGCCATCAAAGTGGAGGAGGCTGTGGGGCTGTGCTTGAGCGACTTCGGCTGGTTGAGCAGTCTTCTCGATAGTCGATTTATTAGTGGTTCTCGCCAATTGATGGATGACCTGCGGCTGTCGTTAATGGAACAAATCGAGTCAGACAGAGACCGGCAATCGATCAGGGCTTTTTTACAGGACTGGCTGGAGAGAAAAGACGGTCAGCTAGACCCATCATTTATCCTGGAACCAGACTTAGAACTCAGCAGTGGCGGCCTGGGTGAGCTCAATCGCATTCGTTGGGCTGGCTATTTGCTCAAGGGCAACGAAAATTGGCTTGAAACGAACAATCTGGATTCAGCTAGCTATTCAGCCCTGCAGAAAGCCGAACGCTTCTTCTTGCAAGTAAGAAATCATCTCCAGCTTTTCAAAAAGGGCCAGGAGACCCAGTTGCAGTACGAGGCACAACGGGAAGTGGCGCACAGTTTGGGTTATGAAGATCAAGGGGATTTCCTCGCCGTAGAAGTCATGATGAAGGAGCTGGAGGGACATTTGTATGAGATTGGCTTGATAGCCAATCGTTTTATGGAATTGCTGCGAGCCTGGATTGCTCTTGCTGCTGAGGAAGAGGTTAAGCCTTCTAGGGAAGAAGTGGCACCTGGAATGTGGGTGGAGCGCGGCCTGCTCATGGTGGACAGCGACAAACTGGAAAATGAAGGAAAGGGGTTGCTGGAGTTGTTCAAACAGGCGGTCCATTTGGGGGTGGATTTGAGCGTGGAAGCCTACCAATGGGCCAAGACTCAGGCTGGCTATCTGCCTGGCAGCTTGGAAGGTCAGGCAGAACTGCGTGATTGGCTTTTCGAGATTATCAGGGCAGAGAACTCAGGGATAAAAACAATAAGAGCCCTCTATGAAACAGAAGTGCTGCCAAACCTCATCCCCGAACTTCGTCCGGTCCATGCTTTGGTTCAACATGACGCTTTTCACCTGTATCCGGTTCATGAACACCATCTCCGGACCTTTGCGGAGCTGAAAAAGCTGCTGAATGGTGAACACGATTCAGACTTTCCGCAGATTGCTGAGTGGGCTAACGGTATCAAGGATCAGGAAGTTCTCTTACTAGCAGGGCTAATCCACGACGTAGGTAAAAGTGGGGGCCATGGCCATGCCAAGAGGGGAGGGGAGATGTCGCTGCTCATTGCGGATCGTCTTGGTCTTGTCGATGAGGAAAAGGAACTCCTGAGCTTCCTGGTGGTCAACCATGTACTGCTTACAGATAGTGCAGCCCGTCGGGATATAGATGACGAGCAGATGCTTCAGCATTGTGCGGGCGAAATTGGTTCGGTAGAGTTGTTGAAAATGCTTTTACTCCACTCCTTCGCGGACCTCCGTGCCACTGGGCCGCAGGCCTGGGAATTTTGGCAGAGCCTGCCTATGCTGGAATTATATGAGTGTCTCCTCCATCGCTTGGAAAGGGGTGATCCTGATGTAAGGGCGGTGGCGGCTAGACTTCTGTCTCTGAAGCGACAGGTGGCAGAGTTGCTCGGCGACGAAATGACCAAAGAAGAGTTAAATTATCAATTTGAGCAGTTGCCACCACGCTATCTGCTTTCGGCAACACCCGAAGAAGTGGTTAACCAATACAGGTTGGAGAGTCAGTTGGAAAAGGAAGTTCTGTCCTGGCAAGTGGAAGAAAAACAAAACATGTGGGAACTTATGCTCATGAGCCGGCAGCCTCTCGGTCTTTTCGCCAGGGCGGCGGGGATACTGACTTTGAATCAGCTTGATATCCGCAAAGCCAGAACCGATACCAAGAAGAACGGTGTTGCCTTTCAGACCTTCGAGGTGGCCGCCTTGAAGCCCAAAATGGAAATCTCCTGGGAAAAGGTGATGGGTGACCTCAAGAAAGCTCTGCAAGGGAGACTCGCTCTGGATTACAGATTGGCACTTCACGCCGCCGACCATAAAAGAAAAAAAAGAAGGGCACCTACAAAGCCTGATGAAGTTGTGGTGGATAATCATTCCTCGGATCAGTACACCATAATCGAGGTCTATACCACGGACCGCCCGGGACTGCTCTATGCCATCACCCGCACTATGCTGGACCTGCAATTACAGGTGTTTTTGGCCAAAATTTCGACGAGGATAGATCAGGTGGCCGATATCTTCTATGTGCTGACCCTGGAAGGCAAACTGGTGGAAGACCCTGAACAGGTAGAGGAGATCAAACAAGCCCTACTGTTTAGTTTGCAATAAGTAATAGGTACAAGGTGCAAGGTATAGGGCATAGGGAGAAAAATTTCGAAATTCGAAATCAAAATTCCGAAATCCGAAATCGCTTTTGCCTTGAACCTTGCACCTTGAGCCCTGCGCCAGGTGTATACTGGGTTCACCGAACGCAGTGCGGCAGAGATCTCTAAGGGAGACCGAAGTAGCGAAATATGAACCTCGCCCGTCTTCTCTACAACGCCGTCACCTTCCCGGTGGCGGTTGCAACCGAACCTCTCGCTTACCTTATTTCCTTTCTACTGCCGGATGAAAAGGCTAACCGCTGGAGACAGAGATTAGGCTTTCACTCCCAAGAAACT
>JASFKF010000258.1:0-4180 GCA_050118775.1 Syntrophobacterales bacterium | reverse complement strand
GTTGCCGAGAATGTTGGTTGAATACCAACCCGTAAGTCCCAGCATGCGGGCCTTTAGCCCTGGCGCCAGAATAGTCTTCATAAGAGTTTGCCCGGTTTTCAAATCCTTGCCGATTACCGGGGACTTGTGCTTCTCAGCCAGCTCTACCATTGCTGGAATGTCAACGGTAAGATTAGGGGCACTATTTATGTATGGAATGCCACTTGTCAGGGCGGCATAACTGTAGAGCATACTAGGTGAGATATTGGGATCGTTGTTCTTCAGCCCTAATTCGAAATTGCTGAGGGAGCCATGTACCTCGGAAGGCTGCAGGTAAACCTCTGTGCTGCCGCACCAGATCATGACACAGCGAGATAGACCATTTTCTCGCTTAAATGTGTCAATATCTGCCCTGACGGCCTCAACCAGATCTAGATGATTTGTTTGGGGCTTCAAGTGCGACCCCTCAAGGTTTTTGACGAACTTGGAGTTGAAAACCGCCGGCCAGGGTTTTAAACCCTCTAGAAAAGAACGGACCGCCTCGAGGTGTTCAGATTTGAGAACGTCAGCTTGCAAAGCCGCCCGATAACAGTCATCTGGAAACACATCCCACCCGCCGAAGACAAGGTCATCTAGCTGCGCCAGGGGCACAAAGTCGGTGATCCGGGGGATGCGATACTCAAACCTTTTCCCGAGTCGAACAGTGCCCAACTGGGTCAGTGAACCAATGGGAAGAGCCAAACCTTGGCGGATAGCTTCCACCCCAGCCAAAAAAGTGGTACTCACCGCCCCCCCTATGCCCGGGATCAGTACTCCCAGTTTACCTTCAGCCTTAGCAATTTCCCCTTTGCGCTTCATAACCCCTCCCACTATCTAACGCCGACGTCGTAGCTGGATTTCACAGACATTTATCTCTCAAGTATTATACCAGCTTTTGCATCTATGACTCCTCAGCCCCATTAAAGATTAGAATTCTGCAATCTGCAATCCAAAATCCGAAATCCACAATCCAAAGTCGGTTTGGCATTGAGCTTGCAGAGGTTACAACTTGGGGGATGAACTACCATGAAAACGGAGGCATGTCATGGTAGACTCCAAAAAACCCATAGATTGTATCCATTACCCGATATGTCAAGACCTCGAGACGGTGAGTCGGGATATACCCGCCAGCTTTTCCGGCCTCCATGCCATAGTGCTGCAAAAAGAGGCCCGGTCCATCTGTGTCAAGTGCCAAAACTTTAAATCAAAGGATCTGGCAGGAGCAGCATAGGGAAGTGTTGCAGCCCTGCCCTTTCCTCTTTCTTACCCAGACTAGTGCTCATCCGAAAACGGTGGTTTTCAGATTAGAGCGATCAGCTATCAGCGCTCAGCCGTAAGCAAAACAGATAGAAAATACAGCTCATTAAACTAACCGCTAACTGTTTGAACCCTGCCAGCTCCGTCTGGGAATCTCAGATTCCGGATGGAAACTTGACTAGTGCAATATTTTTCCAGTTATGGTAGAGATTTTGTTCCTTGCTGAAACTTCTCCTGGCCGCTACCAGTAAAAGAGGAGCAGATAATGGGTGGGCTCTTTGGGGTTGTTACGCATGATGACTGTGTAAATGACCTTTTCTACGGGACGGATTACCATTCACACCTCGGGACCAGACGAGGGGGCCTCGCAGTGCATGGCACCACCGGCTTTAACAGATCCATTCACAACATAGAAAACAACTATTTCAGATCGAAATTCGAGCCTGTTCTGCCTAAATTTCAGGGAAATAGCGGTATTGGCGTAATCAGTGACAATGACCCTCAGCCACTGATGATCGGATCGCACTTGGGGACATTCGCCATCGTCACCGTTGGCAAAATCAACAACATTGAACAACTAGAGCAAAGAGCCCTCAGGAAAAAGATGCACTTCCTCGAGACCAGCGGCGGGATGATCAATCCCACCGAGCTTGCTTCCACGCTAATTTGTGAAGAGAACACCATTGAGGACGGCATAAGAAATGCTCAGGAAGCCATCAAGGGTTCTTGTTCCATGCTGCTACTCACAAATGATGGCATATACGCAGCAAGAGACAAACTGGGAAGAACACCTCTGGTAATCGGCAAAAGGGATGGTGCTTTCGCCGCAGCCTCAGAATCATGTGCCTTTCCCAACCTCGGCTACGAAGTGGTAACTCACTTGGGACCCGGCGAAACTGTCTTTCTTACGGCCGACGGCTATGAACAGCGCAACAAGCCCGGTGAGAACATGCAGATTTGTGCATTTCTCTGGGTTTACTACGGTTACCCCGCCACTGATTATGAAGGGATAAATGTGGAATCTGTGCGCAACAGATGCGGCTCTGCCCTTGCCAGAAATGATACGGTGGAAATAGATTACGTCGCCGGGATTCCGGACTCTGGGATTGGTCACGCCATCGGCTATGCCAATGAGAGAAAGATACCCTATCTGCGGCCATTTGTTAAATACACCCCCACATGGCCTAGGAGTTTCATGCCCCAGAGCCAGGATGTGAGGGATCTGGTGGCCAAGATGAAGCTGATCCCCATAAGATCTATGATAGAGGGCAGGAGAATTCTTTTTTGTGAGGATTCAATTGTGCGGGGGACCCAACTGAAGGACAACATCCAGATACTGTTCGACTATGGCGCATTGGAAGTTCACATGCGACCCGCATGTCCTACCTTGATCTTTTCTTGTGAGTTTCTCAACTTCTCCACCTCCCGCTCCACATTAGACCTTGCCGGGCGAGGCGTCATCAACGATATAGAGGGCAGGGAAGACATAAATATGAATGAGTATCTTGTTCCTGGATCTCAGAAATATACGCAGATGATTGACAGAATCAGACAGAGCTTGCGCCTGACCACTCTGCAATATCAGAAGCTGGAGGATCTGGTAGACGCCATCGGCCTACCCAAAGAAAGATTGTGTACCCACTGCTGGGACGGATCTAGTTATTTCTGAATAGCCTTCAGGTACTGCCCTCCCCTCAAGCGACCTTTGACTCAACTTCGTTAAGGTCTATCATCAGAGTACTCAGGGTCTGCAGCAATTCTGGAGCGACCTTTTTTGACTTCAGATAATCCATTGCTGCTCTGGCTATGAATTTGCGGGCCTCGCTGGATATCCTGAGAAATCTAACACCCATGCCCCGGGGAGAAATATCATCATCCGGACCGTATCTGTTAGACCAGATTACTTCAGCTCTTGCGTTTAGAGATTGGTCTGAACCCGGAATGCTAATGTTCATATCAAAAACTTCATTTAGTCTCAATGGCTGTTGGCAGTGGATAAACACTCCGTTAGGGGTGACATTCGAGGTTACCCCCTCTATAGTTCTCTTGTCACTCTTTACCACAACGGGCCACTTGATGTCGGCCCTGGGATAGCCCCTTGTATTGTCTGCCATTGCTCACCCCTGGGTTGTCTTCTTAGTCCTTATCAATAGGGCCTAGCTCTTTGATGATTAACAAAAGGCGGCATCTGGAAAATGCCCCCATCAAGCCGGATTCACTTGGCTGATGGGGGCGGGCTTTGAGGTGGAGAGGAGGTTACCAACCCACCTTTTAGACTTGACTGTATTCGCAGGGAAAATGCCAAAGAAGAGAAAAACTCGACAAGTTCATTAGAAACAACTACTTAAATCCAGTAGACAAGATCAGGCGAGACTGGTCAAAAGGCTAAATCTGGCCAAAAGGCCAAATTCTATTTGGTCTATTGGCCAACCTAGCCCGGATATATCATGAAGCATCGCTGCCCTCGGAAGGTACAGGAGTCAGCTCCCGTCCTCTTTCCGTTGTGTAAGAGACGTGAATGTCAAAAGGCTTCTCGTCAGTTGCTATGCCTATAACCCATCCTGATCCGTTGGGAGCAGCCACACCACTGCTGACTATCTCGCTTCCTGCACTGCTCAGAATCTTGAACCTAAGATTCTGGTAAGAAGCACGTTTTGTTTTCGGGACAACAGTAAAAGTAACGGTGTATTCACCCAGTATTCCCCGGGTCTCTGTTTCAATGAAGGGAACCAATTCGAAATTAGCCCTGACGAAGAGACTGAATCTAATCTTAACTGGACCCTCCCATTTTCCTTGGCCGAGAAACTCAAGATTGTCATCTTGGTCCAGTTTTCCCTTCAATAATTTGCCGTCAAATTTAACCAGCCTGTCGACAAAGCCATCAGCAAAAGTCTGCCCTCTGGAA
>JASFKF010000257.1:0-4183 GCA_050118775.1 Syntrophobacterales bacterium | reverse complement strand
TTGCAAAGAGATTCTCAGAAGAGATCTTAAAATTACCTGGTCATGCAATTGTCGCACTGATGTGAATCTCAAGTTGCTTCCCTTGATGAGACGAGCCGGGTGTCGCATGCTCATGGTAGGGTTCGAATTCGGAACCCAGGAGGCTCTGGATGCGGTTAGGAAGGGCACTACTCTAGAACAATCTGTGAAGCTGGCCAGAGAAGCCCAAAGATTGGGATTTACCGTGCATGGCTGCTTCATGTTCGGTGCACCTGGAGAAACAATGGAATCAGCACTCGAGACTATCGAGTTTGCCAAATCCTTACCCATGGATACGGTACAGTTCTCCGGAATTTGCGCCTATCCGGGAACCGAGATTTATCAACAGGCTCGTGAAAATGATGCTCTCGTTCCAAACACCTGGCGGGAGTGGGTGGGTGAGAACTGGGAGCAAGTAACCGTCTTGAGCTATCCAAAGCTGAGAAAGAAAACCATCGACCAACTTATTGACAAGGGGCTCAGAGAGTTCTACTGGAGACCAAGGCAAATCTTGAAGATGGCTCGGGCTGTTCGTACACTTGATGACCTGAAAAGGAAGTTCTACGGCTTTAGGATGCTCACCAATGGGCTGCTGTTAAAAGGTGAACCGGCCTGTGAGCTCAAAAAGCAGTAACCGATTGCCTCATCCAAAAATCACCCTAGTGGGCTGTCCTTAGGGGTTTTGCTTTGAGGTAAACCTATCCCTTCAATCCGGTAACCGAAAAGGTCTGCCTTGGCACGTGGCAAGTGCGAAGCCAGTGAGAAAATCTTCAACCTTTCACCATGGACAAGATTCATAAAAGCTAGGTCGTGGTTGAACCTTTACCTAACTCTCTTTCTTCGGGCATACGGTTCTAGTGGCACACTTTTCGCACAAATCTTCTAGTTTAAGACCAATTGGCGGTGGGAATTTTCTTCTCCTAATGGAAGGTTCTTGACCGCAGTTAGTCGAAGACTGCCTGGACAATGAATTTGTTGATCCATTGAGGAGGCTGAAACCGTGGAGTCTGACGCTCCAGTGATTGTTGTGAAACCTTCAAAGGGATGGATTTCCCTCAAACTTGCTGAGCTGTGGAAATATCGAGAACTTCTTTATTTTTTGACCTGGCGTGATATCAAGGTGCGCTATAAACAGACTATCCTGGGTGCTGCCTGGGCAATTATCCAGCCCTTTTTCACTATGGTGGTTTTCAGTCTGTTTTTCGGTAAGCTGGCAAAAGTGCCTTCGGATGGACTGCCATATCCTATTTTCGCCTATGCCGCTCTGGTGCCGTGGACCTTCTTTGCCAATGGCTTGAACCAGTCATCCAACAGCCTGGTGGGGAATGCAAACCTGATCAGGAAAGTCTATTTTCCCCGTTTGGTGGTGCCATTCTCCAGTGTCATTTCAGGCCTAGTGGACTTTGTCCTCGCCTTTATTGTGCTTATCGGCATGATGCTGGTTTATGGGATATTCCCAACCATCAATATCGTCTGGTTACCGTTGCTGTTGCTGTTGACCTTGGTCAGCGGTTTGGGAGTAGGTCTTTGGCTTTCGGCACTGAATGTTCAGTTTCGCGACGTGCGCTATACTGTGCCTTTCCTCATCCAATTTTGGTTGTTTGCCACTCCCATCGCTTACCCGAGTAGTCTGCTTTCTGAGCCCTGGCGTACTTTGTATGGCATCAATCCCATGGTTGGAGTGGTGGAGGGGTTTCGCTGGGCACTGCTTGGCACGGACACCGCTCCCGGGCCGATTATTGTTGTTTCTACGCTGGTGGCTTCAGCGATTCTGGTTAGCGGCGCTTTTTACTTCAAACGGATGGAAAAAACTTTTGCGGACATTGTCTAGCATATGAGTGACATCGCTATTAATACAGATAATTTGAGCAAGCAATATCGCCTTGGTGGTCGGCTGCACAAATTCAGGACCCTCCGCGATACGCTGACCGATTTTTTTACCCTGCCTTTTCGGCGGACGAAAAGCCTGTTACGCGGGAAGCCAGATGGTGCTGCCAACATGAACCAGACAATTTGGGCACTCAGAGAAGTCTCTTTCGAAGTCAAGCGAGGTGAGGTGGTGGGAATAATCGGGCCCAATGGTGCGGGTAAAACCACCCTGCTCAAAATTCTTTCCCGCATTACAGAACCGACAGAAGGCTTCGCCGAGATTCACGGCCGGGTTGGCTCCCTTTTAGAGGTGGGCACCGGCTTTCATCCTGAACTGACGGGGCGAGAAAACATTTATCTGAACGGCGCAATCCTGGGAATGAAGAAAGCGGAAATCGAGCAAAAATTTGACGAAATAGTCGATTTTGCCGAGATTGAAAAGTTCATCGACACGCCCGTCAAACACTATTCTAGTGGCATGTACGTGCGTTTGGCTTTTTCTGTGGCTGCTCACCTGGAGCCGGAGATCCTCATTATTGATGAGGTTTTGGCGGTAGGGGATGCAGCGTTTCAAAGGAAATGTCTGGGTAAAATGAGGGACGATGTGAAGGAGGGAAGGACAGTTTTATTTGTAAGTCATAATCTGGCTGCCATTGATAAACTCTGTCAGAAGGCTATTTGGATCGACAAAGGTCGGATCAACATGTCAGGATCAACTGTGGAAGTTATATCGGCTTACGAAAAGACAACAACAGATAGGAAAAGTGGATACCCGCCCGGGGTTCTTTTCGAGGCACCTATCAATGAGAAGCAAAGGTGCAGCTTAAGAAGAATTGAAGTTGTGGGGACCAACGATCAACTCTTGCAAACCTTGCATACAGGTGACACTTTGGCCTTCCGTATACATTACCACTGCAGTGAAAAGATCAGTAGCGCCGCTTTCACCCTCGACTTTTCCACTCCCATGGGAATTCGAGTTCTGAGACTGTCAAGTTCGCCTCTTGGAGGTGTCTACCTGGATCTTCCCAAAGGTGAAGGCATGGTAGACTGTATCTTCGAATGGTTTCCTCTTGCAGCAGGAATCTACAAACTAGGGGTGGGCATTGCAATTCCGCATCGTGAGTGGCTATTAGAAGTAAGAGATTTGTCCGACATAACAGTGAGTGAGAAAGATGTCTATTCATCCGGCTTTTCACCGCAATGTCCAAGAACATTAATAGCGGCCCAGCATTCGTGGCAGCATGTTCACTTAAAATCGTAGATAGATATTCTGCTGCTTTAGGAAAGATAAAAAAACATCGGTATTAGAAAAACAGACCATGATTCTCCTGGATGCTACTACAGATATCTGATGATGAGCCTTTCTGGGAAATCTTCTATAGCCGGCGCTTGATTCAATGAAAATGCACGCAAACCAACACAGGCTCATATTCTGCATAAACTCAGGACGCGCTGGCTCGAACTACCTGGCGGAGTTGCTGGGGACGGCAAGAGAGGTCACTAGTTTTCACGAAGCCGAGCCAAACATGACTGGCGAGTACCTCCACAAATTGCACAACCTCTCGTATGCGGAGACTAGAGGCGAGCGGAGAATCAAGAGTAAAGCAATAAAGAAGATGTTGCAAAGTTTTCCTCGCGATCAGGTCTATTGTGAGACAAACCACATGTTCATAAAGACATTTTATGACGTCATAATTGAGGATTTTGATTATGTGGAAGTTATAATTCTACGGAGACAGCTGGCATTGGTATTGAAATCCTTTATAGAGCTCAATTACTTTACCACTAAGAATGAAATCTGGCCCGACTGGATGTCGAGTCCAAATGCGAAAACTGCTGCTATTCCCTGCATAAGTCAAGCTGAAAAGTTGGATCAATACGATCTGTGCATTGCATATCTCATTGATATTGAAGCCAGAAGTGAAAGGTTCAAGCGAGAATACCCCTGGATAAAAACACATGACGTACGTTTGGAAGCCTTGAACGATTACAATTGTGTAGTGCAATTATTCGATGATTTATTAATAACTCCAACGAGAAAATCAAAAAAAATAACTGGTAAGATTGTTAACGTGCGTGATCAAAGAAAAAGAGAATTCAATAATAAACCTCAGTTTAATTATTGTCATAAACGAATAGACTTGTATTTAGCGAAGGCAAGATATATGGGTATCCAATTGCCAAACACCTTGGCGCTTGAGCCCTATAAATGAGCGCAATTGTTATGCTGTCTTAAAGGGGTCTCGCAGATATCGGAAATACTCAGAACAGAGCTGATATGGATAGATAAAGTTCA
>JASFKF010000256.1:0-4183 GCA_050118775.1 Syntrophobacterales bacterium | reverse complement strand
AGATGGGGGAAATTAAATGCTGTGAAAAATGTTGAATCCCACTTCACACATCGCACATCCCACATCAGGATTTGTTTAGGATTTCGAATTTGAGATCACCATCCATAAAAGTTGAAGAAAAGATTAAACTTCTTTGGTGATCTGAGGTGGAGGCAAAATGACACAGAACAAAACCGGTGCAGTGATGGTGGTAGGTGGTGGCATTGCCGGCATGCAGGCTTCCCTGGATTTGGCCGATTCCGGCTACTATGTCTACCTGGTGGAAAGATCGGCCTCCATAGGAGGCATGATGTCTCAGCTGGACAAGACCTTTCCCACCAATGACTGTTCCATGTGAATTATCTCGCCAAAACTGGTCGAGGTCGGCCGGCATCTCAACATTGAGCTTCTAACCCTCTCGGAGGTGGAAAGCATCTCTGGGGAGGTAGGAAATTTCGAAGTAGGACTCAGGCAGTATCCCCGCTATGTTGATATGGAGAAATGTATTGCCTGCGGTTTATGTGCTGAAAAATGTCCCAAAAAGGTATCGAATGAATATGACGCTGGTCTCGCTAAGCGCAAAGCCATCTATGTGCAATACGCCCAGGCAGTTCCTCTCAAATACGTAATAGATGCTGAGACTTGTATTTTTATCGTTAAAGGCAAAAACAAATGCAAGATATGCGAGAAACTCTGCCCCAGTGATGCTATTAATTTTGAGGACCAAGAAAAACAACTAACCATCAAAGTAGGAGCGGTAGTACTGGCCTCGGGTTCCAGGGCCTTCAGTCCGGCTAGCCGCGACATCTATAACTACAATAGATCCCCCAATGTGGTAACCAGTTTGGAATTTGAACGAATCCTTGCAGCCACCGGCCCCTACCAGGGCCACCTGGTGAGACCTTCCGATGAAAAAGAGCCAAGGAAAATCGCTTGGATTCAGTGTGTGGGCTCCAGGGATGTCCACCCGGAGACTAAACCCTATTGTTCAGCGGTTTGTTGCACTTACGCCATAAAAGAGGCAATTGTGGCCAAAGAGCACAGTAAGAACTCCCTTGATACGGCCATATTTTACATTGACATGCGAACTTACGGCAAAGACTTTGAGAGATACTACAACCAGGCAAAAGAGGCGGGGGTACGCTTCATAAAATCAAAAATCAGTACTGTCCTCCAAAAGGATGATTCAGGAAATCAACTTATCCGCTACACGGACCCTGCTGGCAGGAGGGTTGAAGAAGAATTTGATCTGGTGGTGCTGTCTGTCGGTCTTGAGTCAGACCCTGGGGTAAAAGGGCTGGCAGAGAAACTCGGCATCGAATTGGATCAGCACGACTTTGCCAAGACCAGCAGCTTTACCCCGGTGTCCACTTCAAAGCCTGGTATCTACGCCTGCGGCGTACTCCAGGGGCCCAAGGATATTCCCTCCTCGGTGATGCAGGCCAGCGCCGCTGCCAGCGCTGCCTCCAGTCAACTGGCCGAGGTACGAGGCACGCTGGTCCAGGAGAAGACTTACCCTAAAGAGCAGGAGGTTACTGCTCAGATACCACGGGTAGGAGTATTTGTCTGCGACTGCGGAGTCAATATCGGCGGCGTGGTGCGTGTCTCAGAGGTGGTAGAGTACGCCAAGACTCTTCCCTACGTGGTGCATTCAGAAGAAAACCTTTTTTCCTGTTCCCAGGATGCCCAGGACAATCTGCGGCAGGTCTTTGCTGAGCAGAAACTGAACCGGGTAGTGGTAGCCGCCTGTTCGCCCCGGACCCATGAACCACTTTTTCAGGAAACTATGAAGGCCGCTGGCCTCAACAAATACCTCTTTGAGATGGCCAACATCCGGAATCAGAACTCCTGGGTGCACCAGAATGATCCGGATGCTGCCACCGACAAGGCCAAAGACCTGGTTCGCATGGCAGTGGCCAAGGCGACGCTCCTTGAAGCTCTCGAGGAGGAGCACCTGAACATTACCCCGGTGGCTTTGGTGCTGGGGGGTGGCCTTGCCGGAATGCAAGCCGCCTTAAGCATTGCCGAGAGTGGTTATCAGGTTCATCTGGTAGAAAAAACCGACAGGCTGGGAGGGCAGGCGAACCACATTTATTGGACGTGGAAAGGGGAAGATGTCCAAGCTTTTCGCATGAATTTGCAGGAGGCAGTTGGTCAACACCCCCTAATAACAGTGCATCTTGGTGTGCAAGTAACTTACATGAGCGGGTTTGTCGGAAACTTTCGTACCACCCTCACCAGTGCAAGAACCGGCGAGGAAGCAATGACTATCGATCATGGGGCGGTGGTGGTTGCCACCGGCGGCGTACCATATCGCCCTGAAGAATACCTTTACGGCGAACATCCTGCTGTTTTCATATCCCATGAACTAGACGATCTGGTTGTTCGCACAGATCCCATGATCTCCCAGGGGAAGAGTTGCGTTTTTATTCAGTGCGTGGGCTCAAGGAACGACGAACGCCCCTATTGCAGCCAAATTTGCTGTTCCAATAGCCTAATCACCGCTATGAAAATAAAGGAAATCAACCCGGACATTGATATCTACATCCTCTATCGGGACATTCGCACCTACGGACTCAAGGAAGCACTCTATACCGAGGCCCGGGCCAAGGGGATCATGTTCATCCGGTATAGCTTGGAAGATCCACCTAAAGTGGCCTTAGGAGAAGGTGGGGAGTTAAAGGTCGAGGTGATCGACCAGATGTTCCGGCGGCCCATAACTATACAGGCTGATTTCATAAGTCTGGCCACTGCCATGGAAGCAGCTGCAAACGAAGAGATAGCCCGGCATCTCAAAGTTCCCCTCAATCAAGACGGTTTCTTTGCCGAAGCGCATGTCAAATTAAGACCGGTGGACTTCGCCACGGACGGTATTTTTGTTTGTGGCCTTGCTCACTACCCAAAAGATATTGAGGAATCTTTGGCTCAGGCCATGGCGGCGGCAGCGCGAGCCGTGTCCGTTTTGGCAAAGGAGGTCTGGGTGAGCAGCGCTCTGGTGGCGCACATCAATGCGGAAACCTGCGTGGGATGTCAGGGATGTTTAAACGGTTGTCCCTACGGGGCCATCGATTTCCTCGCTGACAAACACATCTGCCAGGTAAACATAGCAATCTGCAAGGGCTGTGGCTCCTGTGCCGCAGCCTGTCCTTCCGGGAGCGCACGGTTGGCTGGTTTTGCCCGCCAGCAACTCAACGCTCAGATAATTGCCTCTATGAAAGAAATCTAGCTAAGGGGGAGAGAACATGGCAGATTTTGAACCCAAGATTTTAGCCTTCCTCTGTAATTGGTGCGCATACGCAGGTGCTGATCTGGCTGGCGTCAGTCGCCTTCAGTACCCAGCCAACGTGCGAGCTATTCGAGTCATGTGCTCTTCGTCCGTTTCTTTTGAAAATATTCTGAAAGGTTTTCAAATGGGAACAGACGGTGTTTTCGTTGGAGGTTGACACCTGGGTGAATGTCATTACCAGTATGGTAATTATTTGACAGCGCAAAGAGTGTCCGTACTGAAAGATCTCCTCGAATTTGTGGGCATTGAAGGGGAAAGGTTGAACCTTATTTGGGTTTCAGCAGCTGAAGGACCTCGCTTTGCCGAGGAAATTACCCGATTCACAAAGAAAATTAAGGAGCTAGGCCCTCTCAATTGGACTTCCGACCTGGCGGTTCTGACTTCGCCATCGATGGATGCGGCTGCCAGCAAATAACAGGTGGTAATGGCTTTATTTTGCGATCAAATTGGAAATCCTTATGTGGAAGGCCCAAATCCCCATGTGAGATATGTGATATGCCATGTGGTATGCGACACACTTGACATAAATGCTGTATCTCACATCCCACATCGCTCATTTGTTTATGGTTAGATTTTACAGGGAGTTACAAAATGCATGATGCCATCAAGAACAGAGTGAAGGAACTCCTCACTACTGAGCAAATCAAAGGTTTTCTCGCACTCAAGGAGGAAAATGGCCAGATCAAACCACACCTTTTTGTCTCCCCCGACGAAGTCGACCAACTATCTATCGGTGATGGATTAAAAGCTGGTGACGCCCGCTATCCTCTCAGCAAGATCCTGACCAAACTGCTTCAAAACCATTCAGAGGCAAAATTCGGCATTCTGGTCAGAGGTTGCGACCAGCGGGCCTTGCGGGCCCTCGCCGCCTGGAATCAGATCTCCCTCCAACAGATAGTGGCCATAGGGGTGGCCTGC
>JASFKF010000255.1:0-4192 GCA_050118775.1 Syntrophobacterales bacterium | reverse complement strand
TAAAGCACACCCCCGCCAACACCGGCCAAAACCGCGATGATCCCCAGAACAAAGCAAAAGAAAAAGAGCACCACAGGCCAGAACCACCAGGGACGTTGCGAACCTTCTACAGCAGCGGCTTCTGCTGTTGCCCATGCAGGTGATGATACTAACCACAGGAAAAGAAAAACCACCTTGACCGTTAGTATTCTGCAACCGTTTCTAAGCATTGACTAACCTCAACAAATATAGATCAACTGAATCGGATAGGACTTACAAGAGAGATGCGAAAAAGAGTACGTGCATTTTATAACAAAGTCCCGCCTAAGCTAGCAATCCCTTATCTTTCTGTCAAGATAAAACTATTCTTGAAGCTAAGTGCAGTGCGGCAGGCATATCATCGCCAGAGGGGATTTCCCTCTGCCGTAATGAAATCTACGGTTTTGACCGGTACAGAAGTACTGGCCGGGTAGTGCGTCGAATAATCTGGAGTGACTTTTCACTCAGGATATTGAAACGACCCGATTTGCCAAATCCCTGTGCTCCGAGAACCACCAGATCGTAGGGATTCAGGGTTATCTCCCTTAACACTTCCTCCACCACGTTGCCTGCGACCAATTTAGTCTCCGGCAGGTGCTCGAACTTTTTCAGGGTGGACTCGCCTTTGAGAACACAGGCGTCGGCGAATTCCTGGCTTTCCAGATTGTCGGTGTCGCGAACGTGCATGAGGCTGATTTTGGGCCTTCTTTTCCGCAGCATGGGACTGATGAAATTAAGAGCTGATTCGTCACAGGAAGAGCCCGAGTAGGCCACTAACACATCGGTTATGTTCCGCAGTTCGCGCACGATGAGCACCGGTCGGTCGGCGTGGTTGATTACCTGGGTGTGGACCTGCCCTAGCAGCATCTCCCTAAGGGCTGAAGAGTGTTGACAGCCAAGAACGATAAGGTCGACGTCCTTATCGCTGGCTTCATGGAGAATCACCTCCGCCGGATCCCCCACCAGAATCCTGGGCTCACAAGGGACCTTCCCCTCGAGGCAGATCTCGCAGGCATCAGCAATGGCTGCCTCGACCCCTTTGGCTTGCTCATCAATTTTCTTTTGGTGATCTCTTTTCAGAAATGGAATGTCGAAATCTTCAAGAATGATGTTTCCCACATCCTTCTTTACGTGGATAGCGTCCACCTCGGCATCGAAATGTTCTAGCAGGTAACAAGCGTACCGAAGCGCCAGACGTGATTCCAGGTCTTGATCAACCGCAACGAGAACCTTCATACGACCCCCTTATTTATCGCTTCTTCAAACTATGGTATTTCTACCGCTGGCCCCATAAGGCTTGGGCAACAGTAGCAGATCCGGCCCTGGTCCACTTTGGGCAAGTCTGAGTCAATTTATCAGAACTTAAAATCAAGTGCAAGTTTTAACAAGCTTTTCCCTCGGCTCTTTCTGTAGTGCAGAAACTAAAGACTTCTCTGAGTCTATCCCTTTATCCATAACTGGTTAGAAGTCGGAAGCTAGAAGTCAAACGAGAGAGGACAGCTGGTGAAAAAAATAAATATCGAACCGCAGAACAAGGAACCGCAGAATGATGAAGTGATCACTTCGATATTTCCGCCTGAGGCGGATTCGATATTCTGCGGTTCAAAGAGGAGGCAGCTTTGATGAAGTCAATTTTGATTGTCTTTCTCCTGAATTCTTGATTCTGTCTCCTGGCGCTATGCCCTATGCTCTATGCCCTATGCTTCCTCGGCTGGCAAAGCTAGTGCCTCCTCCCCTGGCGCACAGGACAGAATTTCCTAGCTTCAGCAAGGAGAGGACTGCTTTCCGTAAGAGAAACTGCTATAATCCTTTCCGTTGTTGTGACCCTTCGCTAACTAGTACTAATCCGAAAACGCTGCTTTTTACATGACAGCGATAAGCTATCAGCGCTCAGCCATCAGCAAAATCAGAATACAACTCATTAAACTGACCGCTGAATGCTGACAGCTCCATCCGAAAATCTCAGATTTCCGGATGGACACTAACTGGGAGTCTCCATGGCCATGTGGATGGTTACCGCCATTCTCCTCATAACCTTGATCCTGCTCATCACTGAAAAGCTCCCGGTGGATCTTACCGCCATTGGCGTCATGGTGGCGTTGATGACAACCGGTATTCTCTCGCCCTTGGAAGCTGTGGCCGGTTTCGCCAACCCTGCTGTCATAACAGTTGGGGCTATGTTTCTCATTAGCAAGAGCATGATTCGCACTGGGGCTGTGGGCTTTATCGGAGAGACGGTAATTCATTTGTCCAGAGGCAGGGCCAAGCTTGCCATGCTCTTGGCCCTATTGATAGTGGCCTTCGCCTCTGGTTTCATCAACAATACACCTGTTGTAGTTCTCTTCATTCCCATCATAATGAGTCTCAGTTGCGAGTATGATCTCAGCCCCTCCAAGCTCCTTATTCCTGTCTCCTATGCCTCTATCCTTGCTGGCACCTGCACCCTTATTGGCACCTCCACCAACATCATTGTCAGCGACCTGAGCCACATGTATGGCTACGGCAAGTTAGGAATGTTTGAGCTAACCCCACTGGGGGTTCCCATTGCCTTGTTGGGGATAGGATTCATTTACTTTGCTGCCCCTCGGCTCATGCCTGGACACGCCGCCCCGGTGTGCGAAATAGAAGATAGCGAGCATAGACGGTACTTGGCCGAATTCGTAGTCCCTCCAGACAGCCCCATGGTAGGGAGGGAACCACAACAGGCTCTGGCAGAAAAATCACCCTTTTTCGAAGTCTTCGAGATCATCCGAAAATTTCAGATTATTTATCCTTGGCGTGAGAGGGTAAAGGCAGAGCCAGGAGATACTCTTTTGGTGAAAGGCTCGGCAAATGAGATCCTGGATGTTCTTCGTGAAGGGTTTGTTGACCTCCATCAACTCGAGCAGGACCTAAATTTCATTCCTGGAGACAAAGAATCCGTAATCCTCGAGCTCATTATTCCTCCCCAATCGGCTTTGCTCGGGGAGAGACTTCTTGAGAGCACTCTCCATGGAGCTCATGACATACACATCATTGCCGTGAAAAGACGAGAAGTTCATTATATCGAGCAAAAAATCAGAGAGCTTCAAATAAAGGTTGGCGACATACTCTTGGTGCAGTGCCACGAGGACGAGCTCGAACAGCTGCGGAGAAACCCAGATTTTATCCTGGTGGAAGATGTGCACCATGAGATCGTCCACAAAAAAAAGGCTCCTATGGCGGCAGTCATTTTTGCCGCTCTGATCGTCTTTGCCAGCACCGGCTTGGCAGACATCATGGTCTGTGCCCTGGCAGGTGCTTTTCTCATGATCCTCACCGGCTGTCTACCCCTGCGAGATGGTTATCGGGCCATGCAAGCTAACGTTTTGATCCTCATAGTAGGCACCATTGCCCTGGGAACGGCCATGGAGAAAACTGGTACGGCCAAATTTTACGCCCAGGAATTCATCTCTTTGCTAAAAAGCTCGGGTCCAGTGGCCATTCTCGCCGGTCTGCTGGTTTTCACCAGCCTCAGCACTCAACTGCTCAGCAATAACGCCACAGCCGTCCTGCTAATGCCCATCGCCGTCTCTGTTGCTTTGGAATTGGGGGTCAATCCAAAGCCTTTCATTGTTGCAGTCTGTTTTGGTGCCAGCGCCTGTTTTGCAACCCCTGTCGGTTATCAGACAAACCTTTTGGTCTACGGGCCCGGGGGCTACAGGTTCAGTGACTATCTCAAACTTGGCATTCCCCTCAACCTAATCGTTCTGATAATGGGTTCTATTTTCATTCCCCTCATCTGGCCACTATAACTTGATAAACCCCCCGCCCATTTCTCGCCTTACCTACTTTACCTAGCAATTACCCACTTTTTACCGGGTATGAAATGGGTAAAAAGAGCTAGAAGGCAAACAATATGTTAAAATAATTATTCGTTTATTAAAAATGATAGTAATGAGCCTTATTGCGCACCTGTGATCTGGAGAGCGAGCAAATGGAGCAGAAATACATCAATGAGGAGATGGTTGAAAAGACAGTGGCTTTTCACGGCCACATGTGCCCGGGACTTGCCGTTGGCATCCGGGCAGCCGAGGTGGCCTTGCGAGAAATCGGCCCCCACGCCCAGGACGAGGAAGTTGTGGCAGTGGTTGAGACCGACATGTGCGGCGTGGATGCCATCCAGTTTCTTACCGGCTGCACCTTTGGCAAGGGT
>JASFKF010000254.1:0-4192 GCA_050118775.1 Syntrophobacterales bacterium | reverse complement strand
TCCTAGGAGCCTGAGCGCTTCCGTCCGGAAATATTCCAGGTCTTCTGCTCCTCTTTCGAGGTTGATCCCACAGTGGTAGTCAAAAACTTCCTGTAGACTAGTCCTTGGCCACGGTGGCCGCCAGTCAATTTGTCTCGACCGAAATGCTGAAGAATTTTCTAAACCCAAACCTTCGTGGAGATAGATACCAAGTTCCTCCACATCACTCATAATTGCTCGGTAATCAGCATAGGCCCTATACCATTCCAGCATAGTAAACTCGCACTGATGCAATGGCCCGGTCTCCCCGCCATTTCTAAAACAGTGACAGATTTCATAAATACGCTCCATGCCCGCGCAAAGAGCTTTTTTTAGAGAAAACTCAGGAGAGGTGGGAAGGTAGCAGCGTCGGCTGAGACCTCGATCATCCAAATAATGGGTGACGAACCCCTGTAAATGGACTTCCAGTCCAGGTGAGACAACTAGCTGGGGCGTCGGCCACTCGACAAAATCATGGGATGAGAAGAAAGAACGAATTAATCTGAGCCCCTTCGATTTGAGAAGCAGCAGCCGTTTGATTCGGCCCTTGTGATTACGCAGACGATGGAACATGCTTTCCGGGTTGATTGTCGGGTCCTGGGGAGGAACAACAAGTCGGTTGAGACGCAAAACTCTTGGTGGCTGGCCCGCCTCATCCACCAGCGCTTCCACTATATCCCCGCAGCTTGGAAGGATTCTGCCATCGGCAAGAAGCCTCAGTTCACCATCTTGTCCCGCTATCAAAAAGGTGGGAGGCGTAACCTCCACCACCCTGCCACGCACTGCTATTTCACCTGGTGCTGACTGAAATTCACAATGACTTTTGTATACCATTTTCGAAATCCACCTAACTCAGCTAGCAGCTGACAGCCCTTTCAACTAGGCACTAAACACTAAGCACTAGGCACCACCGGACGACGCGGGGACACGGAGCAACGGCGAGACGGCGAGATTTTATTCGATTCTGTGGGAGCGGTTTTACCCGCCCGCCTCGCCTGAGCGAGCAGGCAGCCGCGATTCGTCATTCCGGAAGATCACCGCTTCGCGGGGAGAGATCCGGAATCCAGATTGCTGAGTTACCCATTTCAGCTCAGGGCTTATTTGGGTAAGTTCAAGAAAGTCTCCTGAATTCTGGATTCTGACTCCTGGCTCCTTGCTTTACGCTCTATGCCTTCTTAAATCCGCAATCCGCAATCCGAAATCCGCAATCTTTACTCTATGCCCTATGCTCTATGCCCAATGCCTTTTCTATTGACAATCTTATAATACTTTGCTAATCATTTCACATCCTACTTGCCGATTAAGTCTTGCTTTTCCAGTTTCAGAAGGGGAGAGATCATGTACATTGGGGAACTTCTTTGTAGCGGGTTGGCGCGAAGTGTTCAAAGCTTGCTACCCTGGGATATACCCTGGCACGATCCGAGTCACGCCGTATTTTTTATTGCCTTTTATGGTGCCTTGGGAGCTATTGGCATGGGACTCATGGCTGCCTTAGGGCGAACTCTACTGAACCTTTTCAAAAAGGACTCGGGTCACTAGCGACACAACCCGCGAGGGCTTGGTGAAAGAAGCCGCACTTTGTCCAATTTCTTGGGACAGAGGGCGGCTTTTATGTTTGCCTTTAATCTTGCTGATGCGAATCGTTCAGGATTCGGGATCTTTCTCTTCAAATAAATTTTGCTGCTGGCGCTGTTCACTGAGAGAGAGGTCGAAGTGTTCATAGGCGAGTCGGGTAGCCATGCGGCCTCTGGGGGTTCGGTTCAAATAACCCTCCTGCACTAGAAAGGGCTCATAAACATCCTCTAGGGTGTCTCTTTCCTCACCTACCACAGCTGAAAGTGTATCTATTCCCACCGGACCACCGTCAAATTTTTGGATGAGGGCGAGAAGAATCTTGCGGTCCATTTTGTCGAGTCCCTTTTGATCAACTCCGAGCATTTTTAAGGCGGCATCGGTAACCGGCCGGTTAATAATGTTGTCCGCCCGCACTTGGGCGTAATCGCGCACCCTACGCAATAACCGGTTGGCCACCCTGGGTGTGCCCCTTGATCTTCGGGCGATTTCCATGGCTCCCTCGTCGTCAATGGAGATCCCCAGAATTTTAGCGGCTCGACTGACTATTTTTGCAAGGTGCTCTGGGCCGTAGAAATCCAAGCGTAAGACCACCCCAAAGCGATCACGGAGAGGTGGGGTCAGAAGCCCGGCGCGAGTGGTGGCGCCCACCAAAGTGAATGGGGGTACATCCAGCTTGACCGTTCTGGCACTGGGTCCTTGGCCGATGACCAGATCGAGTTGGAAATCCTCCATGGCAGGGTAAAGTACTTCCTCTACAACGTGGTTTAACCGATGAATCTCGTCAATAAAGAGAACATCCCTAGATTCCAGGTTGGTGAGGATGGCGGCAAGATCTCCCGCCCTTTCCAACACCGGGCCGGAGGTTGTCCGGATGTTAACGTTTAGTTCCTGGGAAATTATATAGGCAATCGTAGTTTTGCCCAGGCCAGGAAAGCCGTGGACGAGAACGTGATCAAGGGCCTCATGTCGTTCCCTTGTTGCCTCAATAAAAACCCTGAGGTTGTCCTTAATTCTATCCTGACCGACAAATTCCGCAAGGCTCAGAGGTCGAAGGCTGGCTTCAAAGCCAGTCTCTTCTTCTTTTTCTTCTCCGTTGAAAAGTCTTTCTTCCATTTCATTTTCCGTCATATATAGCTGCACAGCGCAAACTTGCTGGTAAGCCGTGAGCAGTAAGCAGTGAGCCGTTTGTAATGTGATTTTCAGTTGCGAAATTTACCGCTTACTGTTTACTGCTTACCGTTTACCAATTTCAAGCCATTTCGCGGAGTGCCTCTTTCAGCAGACTTTCGAGGGTGATTTCTCCTTCCAGTCGATGCCTGGCATTTTCGACAGCCCGTTGGGCCACTCCCTTCTTGTATCCCAGGTTAAGCAGTGCAGAGAGGGCATCGTCAATCATCGCCTCGTCAGCTGCAGTTTTGACTGGTGTTGTGACATCATGAGCAAGTGCCAGAGTGCTGACCTTGTCCCTCATTTCCACCATTATTCGTTCAGCGGTTTTACGCCCTACTCCCGGTATAGAAATCAATCTGGCGAGATTATTTTGGCTTAAAGAATCGACCAGTTCAGCAGGAGTGATGCCGGACAGGATATTTACCGCGAGGCGGGGCCCAATTCCAGAAATACTAATAAGACGGACAAAAAGTGCTTTTTCCTCTGGCGACTGAAACCCGTAGAGCTGCAGAGCGTCTTCTCGCACGTGGGTATGGATGTGTAGCGACACCGTGCTTCCTGCCTGAGGAAGATCGTAGAAAGTTGAGAGTGGCACATGAACTTGATAGCCAATGCCGTCAACGTCAATGACGAGGTACTCCGGTGACTTGAAATGGAGAAGCCCTTGGAGATGGGCAATCATCGGCGACTCCTGTAGATGAGGTTGCCGGCTCCTTGACAGCAGTGAAGGTGGCATATAGCCACGGCTAGAGCGTCCGCTGTGTCGGTGTCGGGAGGGTCACCAAGTCCAAGAAGGGTGCGGACCATCTCTTGGACCTGTACCTTGTGGGCTCGCCCGTATCCCACAAGGGCCTTTTTCACTTCCAAGGGAGAATACTCTGCAATGGGAAGGTCAGCGTTCAGCCCGGCCAAAATAGCTACGCCCCTGGCGTGGCCAAGCTTTAGGGCACTTTTGATGTTACGAGCAATGAAAAGATCCTCCACAGCCATAACCTCAGGCTCGTAAGAAGCTATGATCTTCTCCAATTCAGTGTATATTCTTTTTAGTCGATGGTGAAAGGCCATGCGGGAAGAAGAGACAACCCGACCGCTGGCCACATGGGACAATTGCTTATTGACCTCCTCTACAATTCCGTATCCAGTAACCATTGAACCGGGATCTACGCCAATGATTCGCATAATGGTTAATCTAGTTGGTCAAGTGTTATTGGTGATATGATTTCAGGCACAGGGCTCAAGGCTCAGGGTACAAGGTAGAAGAATCCAGGAGCCAGGAGTCAGAATCCAGAAGCCAGAATATTTCGGATTTCGGATTTGAAAAGACTTTTTCGCCGCGTCTCCGTCTCGCCGTTTCACCGCGTCATCCTGCTGCCTTTCTCTCCGTCTCGCCGTTTCTCCCCGTCTCCGTGTCGTCCCGCTGTGCCTAGTG
>JASFKF010000253.1:0-4198 GCA_050118775.1 Syntrophobacterales bacterium | reverse complement strand
ACCGCAATAGGATGACAAACTTAGACAATATGCCTTGTTGCTAGAGTTCATAGGGTGTGAGGCTTTCATAGCCATTGTTGGTAACCAGGACTGTTTGCTCAAACTGGGCAGAAAGGGATTCGTCCCGGGTAACTGCGGTCCAGTTGTCATCCAGAATTCGCAGGTCTTTCTTTCCCAGGTTAATCATAGGTTCGATGGTGAATACCATGCCGGGCACCAGAGGAACCCCTTCACCTTTCCTGCCGAAATGGGGTACCTGCGGAGGCTCGTGGAATTCAAACCCTATCCCGTGACCGGTAAATTCCTCCACCACCGAACAACCTTCACCTTCGGCATATTGTTGTATAGCCCAGCCGATATCTCCTATGGTATTGCCTGGTTTCACCATGGCCAAACTTAGTTTGAGACTCTCGCGAGCCACCCTGACTATCTTCTTGGCCTTACGGCCGGGTGTACCTACGAAATAGGTCTTATTGGCATCGGCATAGTAGCCATTGAGGATGGAAGTCACATCCACATTGACTATGTCCCCGTCTCTCAAAACTCGCTCTCCCGGGATGCCATGACAGATCACTTCATTTACCGAAACACAAACTGATTTAGGAAATCCCCGATAGTTCAACGGCGCAGGAATGGCACCATTTTTAATGGTAAACTCGTGCACGATGGTGTTGATCTCATCAGTCGAAATACCCGGCCTGATCTTAGTCTCCACCAGATCAAGGGTTTTGAGAACCAGCCGCCCCGCTCGTCTGATACCCTTCACGTCCGCTTTTTCTTTTAGCCTGATGTTAAAATTTCTAGCATAGATTTCCTTGACTCTTTCCCCTACTACTATTCTCTTTTTACCCAAACAGCATTTCTTGTACTTCAGTCCGCTTCCGCAAGGGCATGGGGCGTTTCTTTTTATCTTATTCACAATAAATTCCTCTGCAGCTTCCTCGTCCAGATCTTTCATAAATCATCCGGACTGATATAAGAAGCAGCTAATATAACATGTCTTAACCAAGTGAGCTTCCAAAAAAATACAAATCTTGCCCTTTTCGAATCCTTTGCCATCAATCCGTCACTTCAATAATCCAGTACTCCATGCTCAGATGTTCGCACAGTCCCAAGGTCCCCAGAGAATTGGCAAGAAATGTGCATAAGTTCCCCATGAGTCAGTGGACAAACAGGGTTTCAAGTTCCTTTAGACCTGGATGGTTGACTTGAACGGGACCATTGCGCGAAATGGAGGCTCGCTGTAGCATTTTCAACACTTAGCCTGGACATATAAAAGAGTACTACTGTTTTATGCAGCGGACAGGAATGGCTTGATGAAACAGAGTTATCTGGCATTCAAAATAGGGTCTATGCAAAAGACGATCTATCCTTTGCTGGGACCTACCACTATTGGCCGGTCAGCGGACAACACTATTACCCTACCCGATCCCACCACCTCACGAAACCATGCCAAAGTAGTATTCACAGATGGCAAATGGGTGGTTGAGGATCTGGGAAGCGCCAATGGAATCCTAATCGGTGGACAACGGGTTAACAGAGTGGTCCTCAAGTCCGGTGATATTTTTAAAATTGGCGGAATTACTTTCCGCTTCATAGAGAAGGAGCTTTCGGCACGTAGCGACCAACTTTTTGAGACAGTGCAAATCCTTGCTACCGCTTCTGAAGACCTGGATTTCGAAGTTTCAGAGGACAAAGGGGTAGAGAAAGAAGTACAAAAGAGCAAGCCCTGGTCTGAAAGGCTTCAGGAGGCAGTTGCCGCTATTCCTTTTTTCTCCCCCTTGAATGCAGATGAGCGGAAAAAGCTCGCGGATGAAGCAACTCTCCACGTATTTAATGCTGGGGAGATGATCATTCGTGAGGGAGATCCAGGACGGTCAATCTATGTAATTCTTGATGGTCAGGTTAGAGTCTTCACCAGAGACCATCGCGGAGAGGAACTCGAACTTGCCGTTTTGGAGGTGAGTCAATTCTTTGGCGAAATGTCATTCCTTAACGGCAAGCCACGCTCGGGTTCAGTGATGGCTGTGGATACGAGTGTGATTGTCGAACTCGGTTATACCAGCATGAGAAGGGTGGTAAAAGAACATCCCACGGTCAAGAAAGTGCTGGTTGAGTATTACCAACAAAGATTGGGTAGCACTGAACAGAAAAGGGCCGAAGTGGGAGTGGATGAACCCACGAGTGAGTCTCGTCTGAAGGAACGAATACAAGTGAAACTGGTAGTGCTGCCCCAAACTACTCCGAGTGGAGTGTTAAAAGCGAGTTCCTGGGCTGGTGTTTCCGTTGACATAAGCGGATCTGGAATTGTAGTGGGAGTGTCGGGAGCATCACCGGACGCCTTTCAACTCCAAAGTGAGGTGCGGTTGGAAATTGAACTTTCACAACCATGGGGGGAGATAAGAACTCTAGGGACAATTCGCCGGGTTAAACCTGCCCGAACGGATCAAAAGATGACCATGCTGGGCATCGACTACACAGGCATGGCAGAGTCGGATGCCAAAAAGCTCAAAGAGTACTTAGTTGGCTAAGGTTAAGGTTAAAGTAGAGAGGTTTCCTTTGTCCGTCAAAAAGATTAGTAAAGAGAAATTCCTCCAGGTTGCTCCCTTGAAAAGCATCAAAACTCAGATAATAGTGTTCGCACTTCTTGCCACTATCATCCCATCGGTGACCATGGGCTACCTTTCATATGTGCAAAATCGTAAATTCCTAAATGAAAAGATCAAACAGGAACTGAGAGTGGTAACCAGTCAAGTTTCCCGTGAGCTTGATTTATGGTTAAAAGATCGACTGTATGATCTTCGGGTTTTTTCTAGTTCATACGTTGTCTTAGAAAATCTTGAAAAGATCTTGCGCCAGGGAAGCGCCCACATAGAAAATGTGGTAGCTCACCGGAGACTTAAAGATTACCTAGGGTCGGTCAAGGGAAAAATCGTCGATTACCAGGAACTAATGCTTTTGGATTTGCAGGGGGCACCGGTGGCCACTAGCTCAGACAAGGTCACCAACGTCAAACTACCGGAGAGATGGCTTGAGAGAGCCCAGGCAAACAAGTACACTATTGGCAGTGCTTATTGGGACGAGACCTTGCAAGCGGGTGTTATTGTGATTGTTCAGCCCATTCGAACTGCCAACGATCGGTTGTTAGGCGTTATGCTGGCGAAGCTAAACTTTCGCACCATTCGTAAAGTCTTGGTGAAATACGCCCAAGGTGAAATAGGCGAGCTCTACTTGCTCACCCAAGATGGCTTTTTGCTCGATAGTTCCCGGTCCATTTCAGCAAAGTTCCTAGAAACCAAGCTGTTAAATAGCACGACGCAAAAACTCTTTTCTCAAGAGGGAGAGCCCAATGCTTATCTAAGTTATCATAACCAATCAGTGGTGGGAGCTCTTAAAAGGATGTCTGAGCTGGGTTGGGGGGTGGTTGCTGAGAAAGAAAGAGCAAAGGCCTATGCTCAGATTGTCCGGCTACGCAACCTCACTTTGGCACTAGTTGTTGGACTGCTGCTTATCATCGGTCTTGCAGCCTATCTCATAAGCCTCAGCTTAGTGCGGCCGCTAGATAGGTTGACTAGCGGGGCTGGCAAGGTGGCCGCGGGCGATCTAGAGGTGGATGTGCCCGTCGGTAGTCGCAGTGAGGTGGGCTATCTGACTGAGGTTTTCAATGACATGGTGGCTCGGCTGCGCCAAGGGCGAGAGGAACTTGCGGCAATCAACGAAACTCTGCGGGAAAAGAATGTCGAGCTTCACGAGATCTCCATAACGGATAGTCTTACTGGGCTGTACAATCGCAAACATCTAATGGAAACTCTAGACAAAGAGGTAAGTCGCTGTCAACGGCACAGCCACTCATTCTCCTTGATGGTGATCGACATTGATCACTTCAAGAAATACAACGACACATATGGTCATTTGGCGGGAGATGAAGTGTTGAGCAGGCTGGCATCAGTTTTTAAAGAGTCTATTCGCAGCAGCGATTACGCTGCTCGTTATGGCGGGGAAGAATTCATAGTTATGCTTCCGGAAATTGGTCCAGAGCAGGGAGTGGAAGCGGCAGAGCGAATTCGTCATCAGGTGGCAGAACAAAGATTTGGTAATGAGGGCGAACCGATAAAAGTAACGATAAGCGTAGGAGTAGCTTCCTACCCTGACAATGGTGAAGATGCTGAGTCAGTCATCAAAAAGGCAGATGAGGCCC